>NZ_CAWORF010000015.1:0-175355 GCF_963883545.1 Escherichia sp. E4702
CTTCGTTAGCAGGCTGTTGCTCCTGCTTGCGCGCTTTAGCACGGGCGATAGCCGCTTCGACGGCAGCTTTACGCGGGTCAACCTGTTCCTGCGGTTCTTCGTTAGCAGGCTGCTGCTCCTGCTTGCGTGCTTTGGCGCGAGCAATTGCGGCTTCCACTGCCGCTTTACGCGGATCGGCAACCGTTGCGGCTTCGTTAGTCTGTTGCAATTCAGCCTGTTTCGCTCTGGCTTGCGCTTTACGCGCTTCCCGTGCCGCAATAATCGCGCTGTTATCCGGGCGTTCGCCAGCTTTTATCACAATAGGTTGTGTGGCCTGGACCTGTTTTTCTTTTACGCGTGCCAGTGCCGCAGCAATCGCATCTTTGTCTTTGGCCGCAGGTTGAACCGCCGCGTTCTTGTGTCGTTCAAGACGCGCGGCTTTTTCACGTTCCAGACGTGCCTGACGAGCTTCAAAGCGTGCTTTTGCTTCGGCTGCGCGTTTTTCTTCCTGACGAATGGCGGCAATCTCGGCTTTTTCCTGACGGAAATATTGCACAAGAGGGATATTACTTGGGCAAACCCACGCACAGGCCCCGCATTCAATACAATCTGCAATGTTATGTGTGGTGGCTTTATCGTGCTGCTGACCTTTGCTGAACCAGTACAACTGTTGCGGCAGGAGATCTGCAGGGCAGGCATCAGCACAGGCGCTACAACGGATGCAGCTTTGTTCTTCCTGTGGTTCGCCAAGTTCATTGGCAGACGGTGCCAGTAAACAGTTGGTTATTTTTACGACCGGAACATCCAGCCACGGCAAGGTAAAACCCATTAGCGGGCCGCCCATAATCACCATTTGATCGGCAGAAGGGCAGAATCCTGCATCGTTCAATAAATGACGGACCGGCGTACCCAGTCGTGCCCAGACGTTGCCGGGGCGTGCAATTGCTTCGCCAGTCAGCGTCACGACACGCTCGGTAATCGGCTCGCCATCAATAACGGCACGTTTCACTGCGTAAGCCGTGCCGACGTTTTGCATTAACACGCCGATATCTGATGAACGACCGCCGTGTGGAACCTGCTTTCCGGTCAGGATGTAGGTTAACTGTTTGGCGCCGCCAGAAGGATATTTGGTCGGAATAACTCGCAGAGAAATATCGTGAGAATCCGCCAACACCGCACGCAGCATGGAAATTGCCTGCGGTTTGTTATCTTCAATTCCGATCAGAATTTCGCGTGGCTGTAGAATATGCGCAAGAATGCGAATACCTTCCACGACCTGGGCGGCGCAATCCTGCATCAGTCGGTCATCGGCGGTAATATACGGCTCGCATTCTGCGGCATTAATGATCAACGTTTCGATTTTATCGCCGCCGCCCTGCAATTTAACGCCAGTAGGGAAGCCAGCACCACCCAGTCCGGCGACGCCAAATTGATGAATGCGTTCGATTAATTCTTCCCGACTGCGTGAGCGGTAATCGGCCCAACCGTCACGTGGGATCCAGCAATCTTCCCCATCGGCGTCAATAATCACGCTTAATTCAGCCAATGCCGATGGATGGGCAGTAGAGTGGGGCGCAATAGCCGTAACGGTGCCAGACGTTGGTGCGTGAACCGGTAGCATTTTGCCGCGTCCACGGGTGAGTGGCTGTCCGCGCAGTACCTTATCACCAACGTTAACGCACAGCTCGCCTTCAGCACCAATATGCTGTTTAAGTGGAATAACCAATCGCTGCGCCAGCGGAACCTGGCGCAGGGGAGTACCGTTGGACTGAGTTTTCATCTCCGGTGGATGAATGCCGCCATCGAAGTCCCAGATTTTATTTTTTTTGAAAGCAGAGAATAACTTAAGCATGGTGTTCCACGGGAATGATGCGCACGGGAATGGTGTTCAGATCCCATTTCCAGCTGTCTGGCGTTTCTGCAACCGGTTGTAAGGAGATGCAATGCGTTGGGCATGGGTCTACACACAGATTACAACCTGTGCACAGATCGCTCATGACGGTATGCATTGCTCGGGTAGCGCCGACAATGGCGTCCACCGGACACGCCTGAATACACTTAGTGCAGCCGATACAGTTATTTTCATCGATAACCGCTACCATACGCGCAGGCGTCAACTCTTGCGCTTCGCCATCCAGCGGCTGCGGTTCGACGTTGAGCAACTCGGCAATTTTCAGCATTACTGCTTCGCCACCAGGGGCGCAGCGGTTGATTTTTTCACCGTTGCAACTGATAGCCTCCGCATACGGGCGACAGCCAGGATAACCGCATTGACCACACTGGCTCTGCGGTAAAATTTCGTCAATTTTCTCAACGACCGGATCGTCTTCCACCGCAAAACGGCGGGAGGCATAACCCAGAATGGCGCCAAACGCCAGGCCCAGCAGGCTGATGGCGGCAACGGCAATCCAGATAGCATTCATTACAACTTCACCAAACCACTAAAGCCCATAAAGGCCAGAGACATAAGACCTGCGGTAATCAGCGCAATGGCATTACCACGAAAAGGTGCCGGGACATCAGCCACAGCCAGGCGCTCGCGGATGGCTGCGAAAAGCACCATCACCAACGAGAAGCCGACAGCTGCTGAAAAACCGTACAGCGCCGACTGCAAGAAATTATGCCCGAGATTAATATTCAGCAACGCGACACCAAGCACCGCACAGTTGGTGGTAATAAGCGGCAGAAAAATCCCCAGCAGACGATAAAGTACCGGGCTGGTTTTACGCACTACCATCTCGGTGAACTGCACGACAACAGCGATCACTAAAATAAACGCTAGCGTGCGCAGGTAAATCAGATTGAGTGGAATCAAGATCCACGTGTCGATAAGCCAGGCGCAAATTGACGCCAGCGTCATCACAAATGTTGTTGCCAGCCCCATCCCCATTGCAGTTTCCAGCTTTTTGGAAACGCCCATAAACGGACAGAGGCCCAGAAACTTAACCAGTACAAAGTTATTGACCAGTACAGTTCCGACAAACAGTAACAGGTAGTCAGTCATTTTTCGGCCTGAAATAAAAAAGCCGCCTATTATCCGTTAATCCAGAGCAGGCGACAACAGGTTAACTGTAAGGTTATTACGGATTCACAAACGTCGCTTTGACCCGCAACGAGCGTTTGAAATAGGGGACTATCAATGCGGTTGCCAGCAAAGTGAACAACAACTGGCGCACGGCTACGCCATCTGCTACTGGCGAAAAAGCGAAGGTTTTAACAGCCAGTAATACGGAGATCAGTAGCCAGATAATATAGTGTTTAGGAACACAACGCCGACGTTTAAAGAAAGCGATGGTCAACCACAAAGTGTAATACCACATAGCGATGGCGGTAATAAAAGAAACGCCCCATAAGATTTGCGTTGTCAGTGCTTGTTCGCCGATCGTTTTATATGTTTGAGGAGAAGATAACGCTGCGGTATACAGTAACAGCGTCAGCGTCGTACTCAATAGAGCGACTAACAGCCAGGCCAAAGGGCCAAGCAACCAGCCTCCAATACGTTGTGGCGTTGTGGTGGTCATAGGTTCTCCAGAATAGCGACAGCAAACAGGCAAATCTAATTTTAAGGGCGTTATTATAAGGTTTTTATTATCAATCGCTACTTTCTTTATTGGACATAATGCCAGACGGACTTCGGCACCTGGCCCAGGTCAAACAAACGCCCGCCAGACACCAGCTCTGCGCGGCGGTGATCGGCGGCGCGATACATGTTGATAAGGTCCTGATCGTCCGTCAGTGTGTAATTAAGATGATCGTAGAGTTTTTCCAGGCTTTCGAGTGAACTGATTTTGCGAAATTTTAATAAGTAGTCCTGAACAGTCATAAAAGGCCCATAAAATAATTAATACCAAAGTGGTAGGTATTATATGTAATGATAAAACTTCACCAAAAGTGAACGCTTATGTAATAACAATAATAAGAATGTGCTGATGGTAAATATTCAGGGATAAAATACTGTCATGAAAAGAGTAACGCGCTTTACTATCCCTGCCAATCGCCGACAACACACCACAAGATAATAAATTCCTGGTTTAATACCCGACAAGTTTAAACATGCATCCGGACGGGCTGCATGCTGGTTTGCAAGTGCAGGTATTACTTATGTTGTACTGTTGTACTCTGTTCTGGCGGCTGGTAGTTGTCAATGTGACTCGCCACGCCAAGGAGAATGACAGAAACGACAAGAACGATCCAACCTGTTAATTCAATAAGACGATTCATTACTGCCCACATCTATGTTGAGTGATCCATTAACTTCAGGGGGTAAATGTTACTTAGCAATAATTGCCCCAGCAAGATTTTTGCTGAGGTTTTTGCGATATTTAGCTTTTATCATTAGAAAATTCGCCATTTCTTTGACTTAAGTTAAATAACATCCCTTATTGCGGGCAGGTTATTAAACTGTTGAGAGAGGGTAAAGGATAGTGTCAAATAGCGATCGTACTTCTCTGAGAGGCAATGACATGAGCGACAACATCCGTGTTGGGTTGATTGGGTATGGTTATGCGAGCAAAACCTTCCATGCGCCCCTGATAGCGGGCACGCCCGGACTAGAACTGGCAGTAATTTCCAGCAGTGACGAAACAAAAGTAAAAGCCGACTGGCCAACAGTGACGGTTGTCTCTGAACCAAAGCATCTTTTTAATGATCCCAACATAGACTTGATTGTCATTCCCACACCAAATGATACCCATTTCCCGTTAGCCAAAGCGGCGCTTGAAGCGGGTAAACATGTGGTCGTCGACAAGCCTTTTACCGTGACACTGTCACAAGCTCGAGAACTGGATGCGTTAGCAAAAAGTCTGGGTCGCGTATTGTCGGTGTTTCATAATCGTCGCTGGGATAGCGATTTTTTGACACTAAAAGGTTTGCTCGCAGAAGGCTCGCTGGGTGAAGTTGCGTACTTTGAGTCTCATTTTGACCGCTTCCGGCCGCAGGTGCGCGATCGCTGGCGTGAACAGGGCGGCCCTGGCAGCGGTATCTGGTATGATTTGGCACCGCATTTGCTCGATCAAGCTATTACGCTTTTTGGCTTACCCGTCAGTATGACGGTGGATTTAGCACAGTTGCGCCCGGGGGCGCAGTCGACTGATTATTTCCACGCCATTTTGTCCTACCCACAGCGGCGGGTCATTTTACACGGCACCATGTTGGCGGCAGCTGAGTCAGCGCGTTATATCGTGCATGGCTCTCGTGGCAGCTATGTTAAATACGGTCTCGATCCGCAGGAAGAGCGGTTGAAAAATGGTGAGCGTCTGCCGCAGGAAGACTGGGGCTACGATATGCGTGACGGTGTACTAACCCGCGTTGAAGGCGAGGAACGTGTTGAAGAAACGCTGTTGACCGTGCCGGGGAATTATCCGGCTTACTATGCTGCCATTCGTGATGCGTTGAATGGCGACGGTGAAAACCCGGTGCCAGCAAGTCAGGCCATTCAGGTAATGGAGTTGATTGAGCTGGGCATCGAATCCGCCAAACATCGCTCGACTTTGTGCCTTGCTTGAAAAGGGGATGGTGCAATTAGCACCATCCATTTTTGTTACTCCGCTGCGACTTTTTCTCGCAGTGCGCGTTTTTCCTCTGCGCTGAGGAAAGCCATTTCCAGACCATTAATCTGCGCCTGGCGGATTTGCTCGCGAGATAAACCTGCAGCGGGCGCGGCAACGGTATATTCGTGAATGATATCGACGCCCTGAACACCCGGGTCGTCGGTGTTAATACTGGCGCAGATACCATGCTCAAGGAAAGTTTTCAGCGGATGTGCCGCCAGAGATGCCACGGTACTGGTCTGAATATTGGAGGTCAGGCAGGATTCTATGCCAATTTGTTGCTCGGCGAGGAAATCCATCAGCGCCCGGTCTTCAATGGCTTTTACGCCGTGCCCAATGCGTTCAGCTCCCAGTTCACGAATGGCTTGCCAGATACTTTCTGCCCCGGCAGCTTCGCCTGCGTGGACGGTAATATGCCAGCCTGCATCACGCGCGTGGTTGAAGTGAGAGAGGAACAAACTCCCAGGAAAACCAAGTTCATCACCGGCTAAATCCAGTGCGGTAATCTGATCACGGTGGGCTAAAAATGCCTCCAGCTCTTGCTGGCAGGCAGCTTCGCCAAAGGTCCGGCTCATAATGCCGATAAGTTTCGCCTGCACACCAAAGGTGCGGCAACCTTCACGTACGCCGTCAATAACGGCTTCGACAACGCCCGCAACAGGCAACTGATGCGTCATTGCCATATAACCTGGCGAAAAACGCAGTTCGACATAGTGCAGACCGTTTCGGGCAGCATCTTCAATATTTTCAAACGCCACGCGACGGCATGCGTCGAGCGAGGCGAGAACTTTAACGCCCCAGTCAAGCTTAGTCAGAAAACTCACCAGATCGGGTTCGTTGGCAATGACCTGAACGTGTGGAATTAGCGTTTCCAGGGATTGTGCAGGTAGCGAGATATTATACTGGCGGCCAAGTTCAAGGATGGTCTGGGGACGAATGTTGCCATCAAGGTGGCGATGGATATCAGTTAATGGCAGGGTGGTATCAATCATGGTCGCACTCTTTTTCTGGATATAAAAGTGCGCACCATTATAAAAACAAAGCAGGGTAAAAATCTACGATTGCGCAACGATTATTTGCGTTGCGCAATCGCAATTAGCGTACAGCTCGGATGGCGTTAATTAATCCAGCGACACCTTTTTCCAGTTTAGAACGTGGGCATCCGGCATTGAGCCGAACAAAGCCACGGCCTTCTTCACCGTAGGTATATCCCGGCATGATTGCGACTTTTTCTTGTTCAATCAGGGCTTTTTGCAACGCGTTGTCATCAATGTTCAACGGACGTAAATCAAGCCATGCGAGATAAGTGGATTGGGGAATCTGCCAGTTGAGTTCAGGGAACGCGGCGTTCATCGTCTCTGCGATATACGTCAGGTTATCTTTCAGATAGACGCGTAAGGCATCAAGCCATGGCGCGCCTTGCTGATAGGCGGCGATATGGGCGGTTAACGCCAGTACCGCAGGGGAGGAAAGCCCATCACGGCTTTTCAGGGCCGATAAATACGCTTCACGGCTGTCGTTATTTTCAATAATCCCGTAAGCCCCGGTCAGAGCCGGAATATTGAAACTTTTCGAACCAGAAGTTAGTAGCGCCCAGTCGCCGCGAGCTACATTGCTCCAGGGAATATGCGGTTGCTCACCCCATACCATATCCATATGGATTTCATCGGAGATAACGCGCACACCATAGCGTTCGCACAGGTCAGCCATTGTTTCCAGTTCATCGCAAGTCCAGACTTTACCGGTAGGATTCTGAGGGCTACACAGGAGCATAATTTTACACTCCGGTTTCGCCAACACGGCTTCCAGTTTGCCCATATCGCAAAACCAGCCATCAACCTGCTTCTCTAAAGCAACGGGCATCACGGTGCGCTGATTACCTTCAATGGCTTTGTAAAATGCGTCGTAGGCCGGGGTATGGATCACCACGCCTTCACCGACAGCGGACCACTGACGAATCAGTTCCGACACCATATAGATAACGGAAGGGCCATATACCACCGACTGCGTATCAATGGCGGTGTAATGCTGTGTGGAAAACCAGTGGGCGATAGCCGCGAGAAATTCATCGTTTTTCCAGCGACTGTAGCCAAACACGCCGTGCATCAGGCGCTGATTCAGCGCCTCGATAATGCAGGGAGCCGTGGCAAAATCCATGTCTGAAATCGTGAACGGTAACAGGTCAGCAGTGCCGAAACGGTCAGCGACATAATCCCACTGTGTGCACCATGTGCCATGACGATCCACGACCTTCGAAAAATCGAACATATCTTATCCTTATGCCTGAACAGTACGCATCAGACCGGCCATTTCATCTTTGACTGACTGAACTTGCGGCCCGATCACAACCTGCAGGTTATGTTGATTAAGTTGTACTACGCCAATTGCCCGATTGTCCTTCAGTGCCTGCACATTAACAAGGGACATATCTTTCACTGACAAACGCAGACGAGTAATGCAGTTATCGAGGCTGACAATATTGTCGGCACCGCCTAAGGCTTCGAGGATTGCCGGAACGTTGTAACCTGATTTACCCGGCGTACCGGCAACGGCTTTTTCGATTGAGCTGGCAATTTCGCTATCGCGGCCAGGGGTTTTCAAATTGAAGCGGGTGATAGCGAAACGGAAGATGACGTAGTAAACAACAAACCAGATTGCCGCCACCACTGGCACCATGTACCACTTGGTTGACAGGCCATGCAGAATACCGAACACCACAAAGTCGATGATATTACCGTCAGTATTACCGATGGTGACACCGAGCACAGACATGACGGTGAAGCCGAGGCCGGTTAACAGCGCGTGGATGACGTACAGAACTGGCGCTACGAACAGGAACAGGAATTCCAGCGGTTCGGTAGTGCCGCCAACAACACAGGCGATCAGGCCAGAAATCAGCAGGCCTTTAATTTTATGGCGATTTTCCGGGCGCGCACAGTGATACATCGCTAACGCTGCACCGGGCAGACCGCCGAGAAACGCAGGCATTTTGCCCTGCGAGAGGAAACGCGTGGCGCTTTCAGAGAAACCGTGAGTGGTCGGGCAACTCAATTGCGCCTGGAAGATGGTTAGTGCGCCGCTGACGGTTTGACCGCAGACTTCCTGCGTGCCGCCTGCGTCAGTAAAGCGAATTAATGCCACCAGAATGTGATGCAGACCAAACGGCAGCAGCAGACGTTCACCGGTACCAAACAGCATAGGTCCGAAATCACCCGCGCTGTTAATCATATGGCCTAAGCCGCTAATGCCCAGGGCGAAGATCGGCCAGACCAATGGAATCACCAGACCGACAAGGCCCATCACCAGCGAGGAGATGATTGGTACGAAGCGCGTACCGCCGAAAAACGCCAGCGCATCTGGCAGGCGGATATTATGGAAACGTTCATGCAGCATCCAGACGATAATACCGGCGATCACCGCACCGAGGATCCCTGTGTCGATCGACTGGATCCCAAGAATGCTTTGAATGTTATTGGCTTTCAGCACGGCAGCATCGGTGGTCGGCAGAATGCCTTTATTGGTCAACCAGAAGTTCACCGCCAGGTTCATCACTGCGTAACCAACAAAACCAGCGAACGCCGCGACGCCTTTGTTTTCGCGCGCCAGACCCAGCGGGATGGCGATACAGAACATCACTGGCAGGAAACTAAACGCGAACGAACCAACCTTGCTCATCCAGGTAAAGATGGCCTGCAGCACAGGGTTACCCAATGCCGGGATCAGTGTGATGACATCGTGACTACTAAGGGAACTGCCAATCCCCAACATAATGCCGCAGAACGACAGTAATGCGACAGGTAACATAAAGGTTTTGCCTAACTGCTGGAAGAATTCCCACAGCGTGACTTTCGGTGCTGCTTTCGCCGTCATAAAACGACTCCTCGTAGAGAACAATCTGGATTCAATAAATTGCGCGAGAAGATAAAACGTTTTATCAAATTTTAGTGAGGCATAAATCACATTACGCAACGATAATAGCGGGTATAAGATAAATAAAAGGTAAAACGTTTTATCTGTCACATAATCAGGGAGTAGGTCATCTGCATGGCTACCGCCAAAAAAATCACCATTCATGATGTTGCGCTCGCTGCGGGCGTGTCGGTCAGTACCGTTTCGCTGGTGCTTAGTGGCAAAGGGCGAATCTCTACCGCCACAGGAGAACGTGTTAACGCCGCCATTGAAGAACTGGGGTTTGTGCGCAATCGCCAGGCGTCGGCACTACGCGGCGGGCAGAGTGGTGTGGTTGGCTTAATTGTGCGTGACTTGTCTGCGCCGTTTTACGCCGAATTAACAGCCGGGCTGACGGAGGCACTGGAAGCGCAGGGGCGAATGGTTTTTTTGCTCCACGGCGGTAAAGACGGTGAGCAACTGACCCAGCGCTTTTCACTGCTGCTGAACCAGGGCGTCGATGGTGTCGTCATTGCCGGTGCGGCAGGGAGCAGTGATGACCTGCGGCGCATGGCAGAAGAAAAAGGTATCCCGGTGATTTTCGCTTCCCGCGCCAGCTATCTTGATGATGTTGATACTGTTCGCCCGGATAACATGCAGGCAGCACAGTTATTGACGGAGCATCTCATTCGCAATGGACACCAGCGTATTGCCTGGCTGGGAGGGCAAAGCTCCTCTTTAACCCGTGCGGAACGAGTGGGTGGCTATTGCGCGACACTATTAAAATTCAGCCTGCCATTTCACAGTGATTGGGTACTGGAGTGTGCCTCGAGTCAGAAGCAAGCTGCGGAAGCCATTACGGCGCTTTTGCGCCATAACCCGACCATCAGCGCCGTGGTTTGTTACAACGAAACTATTGCGATGGGGGCATGGTTTGGTTTGCTGAAAGCAGGGCGGCAAAGCGGGGAAAGTGGCGTCGATCGTTACTTTGAACAACAGGTTTCACTGGCGGCATTTACCGATGCGACGCCAACTGCACTTGATGATATACCCGTTACCTGGGCCAGCACGCCTGCGCGGGAACTTGGTACGACACTTGCGGATCGCATGATGCAAAAAATCACTCATGAAGAGACGCATTCACGTAATCTTATTATTCCTGCCCGGCTCATTGCGGCGAAATAATCCTCTCTTTATCTGCTATACCTGGTAGTGTCCTTTCCTCAAGGTTAATGATAAAAAATGTGGCACACAGGCGGTGCCTTTTATTTTTACTGAAGTTCACAGGAGGTTTATGTGTTTAATTCTGACAACCTGAGACTCGACGGAAAATGCGCCATCATTACAGGTGCGGGTGCAGGTATTGGTAAAGAAATCGCCATTACGTTCGCGACAGCTGGCGCATCTGTGGTGGTCAGTGATATTAACGCCGATGCGGCTAATCATGTTGTAGATGAAATTCAACAGTTGGGTGGGCAGGCATTTGCCTGGCGCTGTGATATTACTTCCGAACAGGAGTTATCTGCTCTGGCAGACTTTGCCATCAGTAAGCTGGGCAAAGTTGATATTCTGGTTAACAATGCTGGTGGTGGTGGTCCTAAACCGTTTGATATGCCAATGGCGGATTTCCGCCGCGCTTATGAACTGAATGTGTTTTCTTTTTTCCGTCTGTCACAACTCATTGCGCCTGAAATGGAAAAAAATGGCGGAGGCGTTATTTTGACCATCACATCTATGGCGGCAGAAAATAAAAATAAAAACATGACCTCCTATGCGTCATCTAAAGCGGCGGCCAGCCATCTGGTCAGGAATATGGCGTTTGACCTGGGTGAAAAAAATATTCGGGTGAATGGCATAGCGCCTGGGGCAATATTAACTGATGCCCTGAAATCCGTTATTACACCAGAAATTGAACAGAAAATGTTGCAGCACACGCCAATCAGGCGTCTGGGCCAACCGCAAGATATTGCCAACGCGGCGCTATTCCTCTGTTCACCAGCTGCCAGCTGGATAAGCGGGCAAATACTCACCGTCTCCGGCGGTGGGGTACAGGAACTGAATTAATACGCTAACAGGTCGGTAAACAACCGAGTGAGTGTTGTTTACCGACACCGCGTGTAGAGTAGGGAAAAACCTCTGCCAGACAACTGGTAGCCAAATTCCGCCTGCTGGTTGACCAATTATCGTGCAAATAGTAAACGAAACGGGCGTACCTTCGCACAATTCAACTGCAATGATAGGCGCTCACCGGACAACGCGGTAAACTAATTATTCATGCTAACTATATTGGTTTAACGATGGATAACATGCAAACTGAAGCACAACCGACACGGACCCGGATCCTCAATGCTGCCAGAGAGATTTTTTCAGAAAATGGATTTCACAGTGCCTCAATGAAAGCCATCTGTAAATCCTGCGCTATCAGTCCCGGGACGCTTTATCACCACTTCATTTCGAAAGAAGCCTTGATTCAGGCGATTATTCTCCAGGATCAGGAGAGGGCGTTGGCCCGCTTCCGGGAACCGATTGAAGGGATCCATTTCGTTGACTATATGGTCGAGTCGATAGTCTCTCTCACCCATGAAGCCTTTGGACAACGAGCGCTGGTGGTCGAAATTATGGCAGAAGGGATGCGCAATCCACAGGTTGCCACCATGCTTAAGAATAAACATCTGACCATCACGGAATGTATTGCCCAGCGCATGAGGGATGCCCAGCAAAAAGGCGAGATAAGCCCTGACATTAACACGGCAATGACCTCTCGTTTACTGCTGGATCTGACCTATGGCGTGCTGGCCGATATCGAAGCGGAAGACCTGGCGCGAGAAGCGTTATTTGCCCAGGGGCTGCGCGCGATGATTGGCGGTATCTTGACCGCATCCTGATCCTCACTTTCCGCGGGCAGGTTAAGAGAGGGCCCGCGTTCAATGTCTCAACACGGCTGAACAAAAAACGTTCTCCCCTGGTCGAAAAATCCCACTAAAACATTCGTCGAAACCATATGTCATGGGAATTTATCGCTTTATAAGCAATCGAACGAGCGTTCGATTGCTTATTTTGTGTCTTCTGTCAACGCTGTTTTAAAGATTAATGCGATCCATATCACGCTGTGGGTATTGCAGTTTTTGGTTTTTTGATCGCGGTGTCAGTTCTTTTTATTTCCATTTCTCTTCCATGGGTTTCTCACAGATAACTGTGTGCAACACAGAATTGGTTAACTAATCAGATTAAAGGTTGACCAGTATTTTTATCTTAATGAGGAGTCCCTTATGTTACGTCCTGTAGAAACCCCAACTCGTGAAATCAAAAAACTCGACGGCCTGTGGGCATTCAGCCTGGATCGGGAAAACTGTGGAATCTCTCAGCGTTGGTGGGAAAGCGCGTTACAAGAAAGCCGGGCAATTGCTGTGCCGGGCAGTTTTAACGATCAGTTCGCTGATGCAGATATTCGTAATTATGTGGGCAACGTCTGGTATCAGCGCGAAGTCTTTATACCGAAAGGTTGGACAGGCCAGCGTATCGTCCTGCGTTTCGATGCGGTCACTCATTACGGCAAAGTGTGGGTAAATAATCAGGAAGTGATGGAGCATCAGGGCGGCTATACGCCGTTTGAAGCCGATGTCACGCCGTATGTTATTGCCGGGAAAAGTGTACGTATTACCGTTTGTGTGAACAACGAACTGAACTGGCAGACTATCCCGCCGGGAATGGTGATTACCGACGAAAACGGCAAGAAAAAGCAGTCTTACTTCCATGATTTCTTTAACTACGCCGGGATCCATCGCAGCGTAATGCTCTACAGCACACCGAACACCTGGGTGGGCGATATCACCGTGGTGACGCATGTCGCGCAAGACTGTAACCACGCGTCTATTGACTGGCAGGTGGTGGCAAATGGTGATGTCAGCGTTGAACTGCGTGATGCGGATCAACAGGTTGTTGCGACTGGACAAGGCAACAGCGGGACTTTGCAAGTGGTGAATCCTCACCTCTGGCAACCGGGTGAAGGCTATCTTTATGAACTGTGCGTCACAGCCAAAAGCCAGACAGAGTGTGATATCTACCCGCTGCGCGTCGGCATCCGGTCAGTGGCAGTGAAGGGCGAACAGTTCCTGATCAACCACAAACCGTTCTACTTCACTGGTTTTGGTCGTCATGAAGATGCGGATTTACGCGGTAAAGGATTCGATAACGTGCTGATGGTGCACGATCACGCATTGATGGACTGGATTGGTGCCAACTCTTACCGTACCTCGCATTACCCTTACGCTGAAGAGATGCTCGACTGGGCTGATGAAAATGGCATCGTGGTGATTGATGAAACTGCTGCCGTCGGCTTTAACCTCTCTTTAGGCATTGGATTTGAAGCGGGTAACAAGCCAAAAGAACTCTACAGCGAAGAGGCCGTCAACGGGGAAACTCAGCAGGCGCACTTACAGGCGATTAAAGAACTGATTGCGCGTGACAAAAACCACCCCAGCGTGGTGATGTGGAGCATTGCCAACGAACCGGATACTCGCCCGCAAGGTGCACGGGAATATTTCGCACCACTGGCGGAGGCAACGCGTAAACTGGACCCGACGCGACCGATCACCTGTGTCAATGTAATGTTCTGCGACGCTCACACCGATACCATCAGCGATCTCTTTGATGTGCTGTGCCTGAATCGTTATTACGGTTGGTATGTCCAAAGCGGCGATTTGGAAACGGCAGAGAAGGTACTGGAAAAAGAACTGCTTGCCTGGCAGGAGAAACTGCATCAGCCGATTATCATCACCGAATACGGCGTGGATACGTTAGCGGGTCTGCACTCGATGTACACCGACATGTGGAGTGAAGAGTATCAGTGCGCATGGCTGGATATGTATCACCGCGTCTTTGATCGCGTCAGCGCCGTCGTCGGTGAACAGGTATGGAACTTCGCTGATTTTGCGACCTCGCAGGGCATTATGCGCGTTGGCGGCAACAAGAAAGGGATCTTCACCCGCGACCGCAAACCGAAATCGGCGGCTTTCCTGCTGCAAAAACGCTGGACTGGCATGAATTTCGGTGAAAAACCGCAGCAGGGAGGCAAACAATGAATCAACAACTCTCCTGGCGCACCATCGTCGGCTACAGCCTCGGTGACGTCGCCAATAACTTCGCCTTCGCAATGGGGGCGCTCTTCTTGTTGAGTTACTACACCGACGTCGCAGGCGTCGGTGCCGCTGCGGCGGGCACTATGCTGTTACTGGTGCGGGTATTCGATGCCTTCGCCGACGTCCTCGCCGGACGAGTGGTGGACAGTGTGAATACCCGCTGGGGAAAATTCCGCCCGTTTTTACTCTTCGGTACTGCGCCGTTAATGATCTTCAGCGTGCTGGTATTCTGGGTGCCGACCGACTGGAGCCATAGCAGCAAAGTTGTATATGCATATTTGACCTACATGGGCCTCGGGCTTTGCTACAGCCTGGTGAATATTCCTTATGGTTCACTTGCTACCGCGATGACCCAACAGCCACAATCCCGCGCCCGTCTGGGCGCGGCTCGCGGGATTGCCGCTTCATTGACCTTTGTCTGCCTGGCATTTCTGATAGGACCGAGCATTAAGAACTCCAGCCCGGAGGAGATGGTGTCGGTATACCATTTCTGGACGGTTGTGCTGGCGATTGCTGGAATGGTGCTTTACTTCATCTGCTTCAAATCGACGCGTGAAAATGTGGTGCGTATTGTGGCGCAGCCTTCGTTGAAGATCAGTCTGCAAACGCTGAAACGAAATCGCCCGCTGTTTATGCTGTGCATTGGGGCGCTGTGTGTGCTGATCTCGACCTTCGCGGTCAGTGCCTCATCGTTATTTTACGTACGCTACGTTTTGAATGATGCAGGATTGTTCACGGTGTTAGTGCTGGTACAGAACCTGGTCGGTACAGTGGCGTCGGCACCGCTGGTGCCGGGGATGGTCGCCAGGATCGGTAAAAAGAATACCTTCCTGATTGGCGCGCTGCTGGGGACTTGTGGTTACCTGCTGTTCTTCTGGGTATCCGTCTGGTCGCTGCCGGTGGCACTGGTTGCGTTAGCCATTGCCTCAATTGGTCAGGGCGTTACCATGACGGTGATGTGGGCGCTGGAAGCCGATACCGTAGAATATGGTGAATACCTGACTGGTGTGCGGATTGAAGGACTTACCTATTCGCTATTCTCATTTACGCGCAAATGCGGCCAGGCAATAGGAGGATCAATTCCCGCCTTTATTTTGGGATTAAGCGGATATATTGCCAATCAGGTGCAAACACCGGAAGTTATTATGGGGATCCGCACATCAATTGCCTTAGTACCCTGCGGGTTTATGCTACTGGCATTTATAATAATCTGGTTTTATCCGCTCACGGATAAAAAATTCAAAGAAATCGTAGTTGAAATTGATAATCGCAAACAAATGCAGCAGCAATTAATCAGCGATATCACTAATTAATATTCCATAAAAATAATCAGAACATCAAAGGTGCAACTATGAGAAAAATAGTGGCCATGACCGTTATTTGCCTGACGGCTGCCTCTGGCCTTACCACCGCTTACGCTGTACAACTGGCTGACGATGAAGCGGGACTACGCATCAGACTGAAAAATGAATTGCGCAGGGCCGACAAGCCCAGTGCTGGCACGGGAAGAGACATTTACGCATGGGTACAGGGAGGATTACTCGATTTTAATAGTGGCTATTATTCTAATATTATTGGTGTCGAAGGCGGGGCATATTATGTTTATAAATTAGGTGCTCGTGCTGATATGAGTACCCGGTGGTATCTTGATGGTGATAAAAGTTTTGGCTTTGCCCTGGGGGCAGTAAAAATAAAACCCAGTGAAAATAGCCTGCTTAAATTAGGTCGCTTCGGAACAGATTATAGTTATGGCAGCTTACCTTATCGTATTCCGTTAATTGCTGGTAGTTCGCAACGGACATTGCCGACTGTTTCCGAAGGAGCATTAGGTTACTGGGCGTTAACGCCAAATATTGAATTGTGGGGAATGTGGCGTTCACGAGTATTTTTATGGACCGATTCAACAACCGGTATTCGTGATGAAGGGGTTTATAACAGCCAGACGGGAAAATACGATAAACATCGCGCACGTTCTTTTTTAGCCGCCAGTTGGCATGATGATACCAGTCGCTATTCTCTGGGGGCATCGGTACAGAAAGATGTTTCCAATCAGATACAAAGTATTCTCGAGAAAAGCATACCGCTCGACCCGAATTATACGTTGAAAGGGGAGTTGCTCGGCTTTTATGCGCAACTCGAAGGCCTAAGTCGTAATACCAGCCAGCCCAATGAAACGGCGTTGGTTAGTGGACAATTGACCTGGAGCGCGCCGTGGGGAAGCGTATTTGGCAGTGGCGGTTATTTGCGTCATGCGATGAATGGAGCCGTGGTGGACACCGACATTGGCTATCCCTTTTCATTAAGTCTTGATCGTAACCGCGAAGGAATGCAGTCCTGGCAATTGGGCGTCAACTATCGTTTAACCCCGCAATTTACGCTGACATTTGCACCGATTGTGACCCGCGGCTATGAATCCAGTAAACGAGACGTGCGGATTGAAGGCGCGGGTATCTTAGGTGGCGTGAACTATCGGGTTAGTGAAGGGCCGCTACAAGGGATGAATTTCTTTCTTGCAGCCGATAAAGGACGGGAAAAGCGTGACGGCAGCGCGTTGGGCGATCGCCTGAATTACTGGGATGTGAAAATGAGCATTCAGTATGACTTTATGCTGAAGTGAGAAAAAACGCCGGAGTGAAAATTCTCCGGCATTTTGGCTGTGAATTACTGCTGCGGAATTGCCGGTACAGCCGGAACGTTAAGAGCTGGCATCGCAAACATGCCAACAAAATCTTCTAACGACATTTTCTGTCCGTTTAACGTGATCTGACCGTTAGCATATTGCAGGCTGGTGGTGATGGTATTGTCCTGCAAGGTGGTCAGACGGAACATCTGCCCCATTGCTGACGCACCTTCAACTTGCTGTTTCGCCAGTTTTTTCGCTTGATCTTCCTGATATCCTTCCAGCTTCGCTACCTGAGTCATCAGCTCAGTTGCCATATCCACCGGAATGGTCAGTTTCGCATCCAGAGATTTGACCGAGCGGTCCACTTCCTGTGCCAGCGTTTGCGGCGCTTCTTTAGTCGTTGCCGGATCTTTCAGGAACAGCGACAGATTCAGCGCACTTTCACCCTGACTGTTTTTCCAGCTCAATGGTGCGATAGTAATCACCGGATCGCCTTTCAACATCAGCGGCAGGGCGCTAAAGAAGGCTTCCGTCACTTTCTCCTGATAAAGTTCAGGATTGTTGGCAATTTCTGGCTGTGCCAGCAGCGCCTGAGTTTGCGCGTTATACTGCTGGCTAAACTGATGCCAGGCTTCACCGTCGATCTGGCCGACTTTTAAGGTCAGCTTGCCACTGCCCAGATCCTGATTCTGAACCTTCAGGCTATTTAGCGAGTAATCCAGTTGGCTATTGATCGTTTTACCGTCATTGACCAGATCCGATTTACCGCTGATCTCCATGCCTTCCAGCAGTGCCAGTTCTTTGCCTTCCACTGAAATGGTCATTTTTTCTAGCGACAGTTTTTGGTTACCTACGCGCTCACCAAAACTTGCCAGCGTGCTGGAACCGTCAGTTTTCAGATTATTAAAGGTCAACTGTACTTTCTGGTTATACTCATTAACCGCATCCACCCGACCGCTTTGTGCTTCCCCTGACAGGGAGATAGCTTTGCCGTCTCTGTCAGCATTTAACTGGAACTCGCCGCCGCTAAAGGCGACCTTTTCATCCTTTTGCTCGTAATTCAGTGGCTTGAGCGAAATATCGGAACTGGAATCACCGCTGTAACCAATGCGGGAGTAATCTCAAAAGGCGTTTCACCTTTTGCCATATCAAACAGTGGTTTGCTTACTTCGTTATTGACCAGCGTGGTTTGAATTGATGCCATCGACGGAATCAGGTTCAGTTTTTTTAGCTGGGCAAGGGGGAAGGGACCATGATCAACTGATTCGTTGAAGATGACGCTCTGACCGCTTTTAATCCACGGATTTTCTTTCCCGGCAATGGGTTTCACCAACAGTTGCAACTGGCTGCTGAATACGCCGCGATGATAGTTTTGATAACTCACTTCCAGGTTGGATTCAGGAGCTGTCAGTTTGAGTTGCGCGTTTGCCTGCGCGACCATGTCTTCAAGATGGGTTTCAATCTTCTTGCCTGTGTACCATGCGCCGCCTGTCCAGACTACGCCGAGCGCAACAATGACGCCTACCGCTACCAGCGATTTATTCATAATGATTATCCATAAAATAAAATCAGGCGGACTGGCCGCCTGAAGGTGTTATAAGCCTTTAATAAGCTTAGCAAGAGATGTTAATTTTTTCAGTAAGCTCTTACAGCTTGTTGTAAACACGGGCTAAACGGCCGTGGCCTTTGACCGTCACCGGTGACTCGTTGGCGGCAATAAACGCTGATTCACCCGGTTTAAGCTGTAACTGCTGAGAACCTTTACACAGCGTTGCATCGCCCTCGACGCAGAACAAAATGGCGGCACTCTGCTGGCTGATGGTGGTTTCTTGATCGCTAAGGTCATGCAGCGAGAAGGCAAAATCATCCACCGGAATCGGGAAGTCCAGCTCTGAGCCTTGTTTCACCGGCTGGGTCAACAACTGGTTGGCCGGTTTGGCTGCAAACTTCACGTTGGCAACCAGCTCTGGAATATCAATGTATTTAGGCGTCAGACCCGCACGCAGCACGTTATCGGAGTTCGCCATCACTTCTAGTGCCACGCCTTGCAGGTAAGCGTGCGGTGTTTCAGCGAACAGGAACATCGCTTCGCCAGGATTCAATTTCACGACATTCAGCAACAGCGGGGAGAACAGACCGCTGTCATCCGGGTAAAATTCAGAAATTAAACGAATCGTTTGCCACGGTTCGCCCTGCTGACTGTCGAGCGCCGATTTCAAAATCGCCAGCGCGCGGGATTTCTCTTCACCCTGCATATTTAACAGGCTGGCAAACAGTTCGCTTAAATGTTCGGCATTGGGCTGCTGCAAAAAGTGAGCAATGGCCGGATGTGCGCCCGCGACTGGCTGAAGCAGGGAGACAATGTCGGAAAACTCACGAAATGCGTTCATCGCGAGGAAAGGGGTCAGGGCGAAAACCAGCTCAGGCTTGTGATTAGGATCTTTATAATTACGCTCGGCGGCATTCATCGGAATACCGGCCGCATTTTCTTTGGCAAAACCGATTTCAGAATTGCGTTTGTTCGGATGCACCTGAATGGAGAGCGGCTGGGCTGCGCATAATACTTTGAACAGGAAAGGCAACTCGCCAAAGCGTTTGGCAACGGCATCTCCCAAAAGAGTCGCTTTATCACTCTCAATCACATCACGCAGTGAAACGATATCTCCTGCGGCATCGTACACACGTGAACTGCTCTTTGGATGCGCGCCCATCCATAACTCGGCCATCGGCTGGCTGGACGGATTTTCCATGCCATAAAGTTCAGTCAACGCCGTTTTGCTGCCCCAGGCATAGTTTTGCACTGAGTTAATGAGTTTTTGCATGATCAATCCCTGTTTAAATGTGGAAATTAATCCCGCTATTAAAGCAAGAATCCTACGGGAAGTAACCTGGAGCCGCAAAAAGTCGTACTAGTCTCAGTTTTTGTTAAAAAAGTGTGTAGGATAATGTAACTCGCTTTTAACAGGGCAATGGAACACCCGCCCAAAGCATAACCAAACCAGGCAGTAAGTGAGAGAACAATGTCAAACAAACCCTTTCATTATCAGGCTCCTTTCCCACTCAAAAAAGATGATACCGAGTACTACCTGCTGACCAGCGAATATGTCGGCGTATCTGAATTTGAAGGGCAGGAGATTTTGAAAGTTTCACCAGAAGCGTTAACTCTTCTGGCGCGTCAGGCGTTTCATGATGCGTCATTCATGCTGCGTCCGGCCCATCAACAGCAGGTAGCCGATATTTTGCGTGACCCGGAAGCCAGCGAAAACGACAAGTATGTGGCACTGCAATTCCTGCGAAACTCCGATATCGCCGCAAAAGGCGTTCTGCCAACCTGCCAGGACACCGGCACCGCGATCATCGTTGGTAAAAAAGGGCAGCGTGTATGGACCGGTGGTGGCGACGAAGCGGCGCTGGCGCGCGGTGTCTATAACACTTACATCGAAGATAACCTGCGCTACTCGCAAAACGCGCCGCTGGATATGTATAAAGAGGTGAATACCGGCACCAACTTGCCAGCGCAGATCGATCTTTATGCCGTTGATGGCGATGAGTACAAATTCCTCTGCATCGCCAAAGGTGGCGGTTCGGCAAACAAGACGTATCTCTATCAGGAAACCAAAGCGTTACTGATGCCGGGGAAACTGAAAAATTACCTGGTTGAGAAAATGCGCACACTGGGTACGGCGGCGTGTCCTCCGTATCATATTGCGTTCGTTATTGGCGGAACTTCTGCGGAAACTAACCTTAAAACGGTGAAGCTGGCTTCCGCTAAATATTATGACGAACTGCCAACAGAAGGGAACGAGCACGGTCAGGCGTTCCGCGATGTGGAACTGGAAAACGAATTGCTGATTGAAGCGCAAAATCTTGGTCTGGGTGCGCAGTTTGGCGGTAAATACTTCGCTCACGACATTCGCGTTATTCGCCTGCCACGCCACGGCGCATCCTGCCCGATCGGAATGGGCGTCTCCTGTTCCGCTGACCGTAATATCAAAGCGAAGATTAACCGTCAGGGGATCTGGATCGAAAAACTGGAACATAATCCTGGCAAATACATCCCTGAAGAACTGCGTAAAGCGGGAGAAGGCGAAGCGGTACGCGTTGACCTTAACCGTCCAATGAAAGAGATCCTCGCACAGTTGTCGCAGTATCCCGTTTCTACACGCTTATCGCTTAACGGCACGATTATCGTCGGTCGTGATATCGCTCATGCCAAACTGAAAGAGCGGATGGATAACGGTGAAGGGCTGCCACAGTACATTAAAGATCATCCAATTTACTACGCGGGTCCGGCCAAAACGCCGGAAGGTTATGCCTCCGGTTCTCTTGGCCCAACGACTGCCGGACGTATGGATTCTTACGTCGATCAACTGCAAGCGCAGGGCGGCAGCATGATCATGCTGGCGAAAGGTAACCGCAGCCAGCAGGTGACGGATGCCTGTAAAAAACATGGCGGTTTCTATCTCGGCAGTATCGGCGGGCCTGCGGCAGTGCTGGCGCAGGGGAGTATTAAGAGTCTGGAATGTGTTGAATATCCGGAACTGGGAATGGAAGCCATCTGGAAAATCGAAGTGGAAGATTTCCCGGCGTTTATCCTGGTGGATGATAAAGGAAATGACTTCTTCCAGCAGATACAACTCACGCAGTGTAGCCGCTGCGTGAAATAAGCAGAGCCGCCCTTCGGGGCGGCTTTTTTACATGGCACGAAATACCAAACATTTGTTATCAAATAGTAAATAATGAGTGAGCTAAAAGTTGCTTAATGTAAGCAAAGAAGAAAAAAATTAATCAGGTGAGGAGCAGGCCATGAAAACAGTACGCAGCGAAAAAGATTCGATGGGTGCGATCGATGTCCCGGCAGATAAGCTGTGGGGCGCACAAACTCAACGCTCGCTGGAGCATTTCCGCATTTCGACGGAGAAAATGCCAACCTCACTGATTCATGCGCTGGCGCTAACCAAGCGCGCAGCGGCAAAAGTTAATGAAGATTTAGGCTTGCTGTCTGAAGAGAAAGCGAGTGCCATTCGGCAGGCGGCGGATGAAGTACTGGCGGGGCTGCATGACGACGAATTCCCGCTGGCAATCTGGCAGACCGGTTCCGGCACGCAAAGCAATATGAATATGAACGAAGTGCTGGCCAATCGGGCGAGTGAACTGCTCGGCGGCGTGCGCGGGATGGAGCGTAAAGTTCACCCTAACGACGATGTGAACAAAAGCCAGAGTTCCAATGATGTCTTTCCAACAGCAATGCACGTTGCGGCGCTGCTGGCGCTGCGTAAGCAACTCATTCCACAACTTAAACAACTGACACAAACTCTGAATGAGAAATCCCGCGCGTATGCTGATATCGTCAAAATTGGTCGTACCCACTTGCAGGACGCCACGCCGCTGACCTTAGGGCAGGAGATTTCCGGCTGGGTAGCGATGCTGGAGCATAACCTCAAACATATCGAATACAGCCTGCCTCACGTAGCGGAACTGGCGCTGGGGGGGACTGCTGTAGGGACGGGGCTGAACACCCATCCGGAGTATGCCCGTCGCGTGGCGGACGAGCTTTCGGTCATTACCTGTGCGCCGTTTGTTACCGCACCGAACAAATTTGAAGCACTGGCGACCTGTGATGCGCTGGTTCAGGCGCACGGTGCGTTAAAAGGATTGGCGGCGTCACTGATGAAAATTGCCAATGATGTCCGCTGGCTGGCCTCTGGCCCGCGTTGCGGCATTGGCGAAATCTCAATCCCGGAAAATGAGCCGGGCAGTTCAATCATGCCGGGAAAAGTGAACCCAACGCAGTGTGAAGCATTAACCATGCTTTGCTGCCAGGTGATGGGGAATGACGTGGCAATCAACATCGGCGGCGCTTCTGGTAACTTCGAACTGAACGTCTTCCGTCCGATGGTGATCCACAATTTCCTGCAATCGGTGCGCTTGCTGGCAGATGGCATGGAAAGTTTTAACAAACACTGCGCGGTGGGAATAGAGCCGAATCGTGAGCGTATCAATCAATTGCTCAATGAATCGCTGATGCTGGTGACCGCGCTAAACACCCATATTGGCTATGACAAAGCTGCGGAGATCGCCAAAAAAGCGCATAAAGAAGGGCTGACCTTAAAAGCAGCCGCCCTTGCGCTGGGCTATCTTAGCGAAGCCGAGTTTGATAGCTGGGTACGACCAGAACAGATGGTCGGCAGTATGAAAGCAGGGCGTTAATCTGCAACATACAGGTGCAGCCGGGGAATGATCAAACGAAGCGGCTGCGCCTGGGGTTTAAAACGATGCTGAACATTGTCGGCATCGTAATTTAACAGCTCACCAACGTCTGGCATGCCTGCGCCATTATCCCGATTAATCAGCGCGATAAGCGGTGTCGGGCAGGCGTGCTGAACTTGTTTTTGATCCCCCTTGTACCAGACACGGGCAATTGGCTGAACCTTCACCGGACGTTTGATTTTTAACTTCGCGTCCTGTGGCAGGGCGGCAATATCCTGATACTCGCGTTCCAGTTTTCCCTGCCACTCCTCGCGCGTCCACGGTGCAACGCTACGTGGCGATTTCAGGCTCTTTTCCAACTGCGCCAGCACCTCATCACGATGCAAATTTTTAATGATATGTTTATTCGCCCAGCCAAAACGTAAAGTGGCGGGGTCGTGCAGAACGGTGAGCGTGCGATAAGCATTAAGGGTAATCAGCCCCGGCAAATGACGATGTACCCATTCAAAACGCGCTGCCGTAGGCAGTTCTGACTCAACCGTGACGATATGCTCGAAAGTGGTTTTAAGTTGATTGATGCGCTGTATATGACTTGCCAGCGCCGTTTGTGAAAGGTTATCGACCTGATAGCACAACACGCCAGGCAGACGAACAGCCGCCTTGCTGCTGCGATTTTCGGACTGTTGTTGAATAAACAAATGGCGGAAATGACGTAGTGCCAGCGCCTGCGCTTCTTTCCCGAGATGTTGCTTAACCTCAATGCGATTAAGCGGATTATGCTCATCCTCCTTTTTGACCTCCGGTAACGAGAACACGCGGGCAACCAGCAACTTGTGCTGTTCAAGTTCAGCGGCAAACGCTGCCAGTTCTTGTTCCATCTGGCGAAAAGTCGTATTGAGTCGGTCAACAAGATCGTAACGGGCCATAAAATTACCACTTTAGTTACAACATACTTTATTTATAGCACATTGACGACAACTTAACCACCGTGCGTTTGGTGTCAGGCAGAAGTAAATTGCGGGATGTTGTGCCACAGTGGCCAGCTGAACGAGAAGCGGGCGCCCCCCAGTTCGCTAGTGTCACAATTGACCGTACCGCCCATTGCCAGAGCGATGGAGTGGACAATCGCCAGCCCCAGCCCACAGCCACCAGTTGCACGGTCCCGGCTGGGATCGAGGCGAACAAAGGGTTCAAAGATATGCTCGCGATTTTCTGCCGCAATTCCCGGACCATCATCTTCAACAATCAATGTTGCTCTGTTTCCTGCCAGTAGCAGGCTGGTTTCAACGGTTGAATGGCAGTAGCGCAGGGCGTTGTTGAGTAAGTTATCCAGCACGCGCTCCATTAAGCGCATATCCAGTGCCGCGTAATTACCTGGCGTGATCGTTTTTATCCGTACCGTTTTGTCGGGGGTCACGGCCTGAATATCTTGCAGATGTGTTGACAGCCACAACGGCAGGTCTGGTTCGCTAAGATGCAGTTCATTTTGTGGGCGATCGAGCCGGGCATAAGTCAGCAGTTCTTCAATTAAAGCTTCCAGTTGACTGATATCGCGATTCAAGGCCTGGGACTCTATGGCGTTCAGGTTGTCGCTCATCTCCAGCCGATAACGCAGGCGCACTAATGGCGTTCGCAGTTCATGGGCAATGCCATCGATAAGCTGCTTTTTACTGGCAATCAACGCGTTGATATTGTCCGCCATCTGGTTAAACGCCACGCCAAGTCGTTCAAAGCTTGAACCATCATCAAAGTGAATACGTTCATTGAGATGCCCATCGCCGAATCGTTGCGCCGCCGCTTCCAGTTTTAACATGTCTTTCCAGTGCGGACGCATCCAGATAAACACCGGAAAGGCGAGGGAGATGGCAATAAAGGCGATCAGCACGATATCCAGCAAACGCATTTGATGGAGGAAATAAAGATAAGGAACGGGACCCACGGCGAGAACGTAGTGGCTGCGCGGGATACGCTGTAAAAAGGTGTACTGATCATCCAGAGCAACAATCTCTCCGCCACGCAATCGGTGCATGGCGTTATTATCGAGATGATATTTACTCAGCGGCTCGACGCGCAGATCGAAAGAGAGATTTAAATCCATCTCCTTCAGCGTTTTTCCCCAGTCGTGCGGAGGGATCTCGCGTAATTCGCTACGCATCAGATACAGCGAACTGTTCATCAAATCATCCAGTGACTGTTTGCCCGCGCGTTCGGCGGTAAATTTGTACACCAGGCCAACCAGCAGAGACATCACCAGAAAGCAGACAAACAGCAAAAGATAAAACTGGATAAACAGTTTTTTCATCGCTTATTCCCACGCATGAGGCGCAAAAAGATAGCCTTTGTTACGCACGGTTTTAATGCGGTAGGGTTCGGCAGCGTTATCGAGCAGTTTTTTTCGTAACCGCGAAATAGCTACATCCACGCTACGATCCAGCCCGTCATAACTGACGCCGCGTAAATTCTTCAGCAGCGCATCCCGGTCCATAATTTGTCCGGCATGGGTGGCTAATTCCCATAACAATTCAAAATCAGCCGTCGAGAGGGAAATCTCATGGTTAGCAAGCGTCACTACGCGGTTGATGGGGTCGATAGTTAACGTACCGAAATGCAATGGTTTGTAAGGTGTCAGAGACGTTTCCTGAATACCTTTGGTCAGCGTCGCTTGTTCGTTCTGGCGCAAATGTAAACGTAAACGCGCCAACAGAACAGCGGGGGGCGTTGTTTTGAGAATATAGTCGCAGGCGCCCATTTCCAGCGCCAGAATGTGGTTCATATCGCTATCGAGAGAGGTCAGCAGAACAATCGGCCCGGACCACTTTGCGCGTAAATCGCGGCAGATGGACATTCCGTCTTTGCCAGGCAGCATGATATCGAGCAGCACCAGATCCGGATTTTCCCGCAGAATTGTCTCTTCGGCATGGTCGCCGCGCGGTTCCACGGTAACCTGCATATCATGCTTTGCCAGGTACGCGGCAATCAGTGAACCAACTTCTGTGTCATCTTCCACAAAAACGATAGTGTTCATATTATTCACGGCAGATATAAAAACGTCACAATACACCGCGCTGATTTTACTTACTATCAATCGTTTCTAAACAAGGTTGCATCGGGTATTCTACAGATGACTTGTTATGGAAGTGTTAAGGTAAAACAATGGGGCTGGTAATCAAAGCCGCGCTTGGTGCGCTGGTGGTGGTGTTGATTGGTGTATTAGCAAAAACGAAAAATTACTATATCGCCGGGCTGATCCCGCTTTTCCCGACCTTTGCGCTTATCGCGCATTATATTGTTGTCAGTGAACGCGGCATTGAAGCTTTACGCGCCACAATCGTTTTCAGTATGTGGTCGATTATTCCCTATTTTGTTTATCTGGCGTCGTTGTGGTATTTCACCGGAATCATGCGCTTGCCCGCTGCTTTTGTGGGTTCTGTTGCGTGCTGGGGGTTAAGCGCATGGGTGCTAATTATTTGCTGGATGAAGCTGCATTAACGCAAATGACGACCGCCATCAAGCGGGAAACTGCGTCCGGTTACAAAGCAACTGGTGAGTAAGTAATCGACAAGATCGATAACTTCTTTCTCACCAGGCGCGGTTTTCATCAGTGATTTATTCAGCGCCTGTTGGCGATATTCGGCATCATCATGCTCGTTAAACAGGATCAGCGATGGCGCAATAGAATTCACTTTCACTTCCGGTGCCAGCTTGCGGGCAAACGAACGGGTCATATTATCCAGTGCCGCTTTACTTGCAGCATAGGCAATATGTTTGTCGCTTCCGCGCTCCACCACATAATCGGTGAAGTGAATGATATCGCTGGCGGCGTGTCCGTGACCGCGCAGTAATCTTTCCAGCGCATGGTTGAGCAGGTAAGGGGTATTAACATGGATCTGCATCATGCAGGCCAGAACATCAGTCAGTGGCGTACCTGGTTTTTCTGCCATCCACGCACTGGCGTTATGCAAAATGGCACGCAGGCCGTGGGTGGTTTTTAACACTTCATCGGCAAACGCCATCACGCCGTCGTTCGTTGAAAAATCAGCCTGAATATACTGCGCACCCGCATTAATCAGTCCATCAATGGCAGGATAGTGCGTTCGATAGCTGACAATCACCGGTTGCTTTTGATGAATGAAATGCCAGGCGAGAGCGAGGCCGATGCGACGGCCTCCACCAGTGATTAATATTGGCAAGGGCTGGGTTTTCCCCATCGTTAATCTCCTTTGCAAGCATACGATGGGACGAACGTTATCCCACCAGCATCCAGGTTGCCGGAACTGCGGCAATTAACAGCATGCCAATCAGCACCATTTCCTGACGATTCAGTACATTATCATGTGTATGCGTTTTACGCGCGTACAGGAAAACCAGCAGCCCTGGCGCATACAGAACGACGGACAACAACAGATGCATTGGGCCCGAAGCATATAATAACCATAAGCCATAAATGCAAGCACCGACACCTACCGCTTTATGCAGCGGACGAGTAGCGATTTTCAACAAGAACGCGCCAACCAGGAAATAGGGCACCAGAATCATTTCTGAGGCGATGGTCAGCAACGTGTTGTAATCGGAACCAGTCAGCCAAATCAGCACCAGACAAATTTGCACGCAGATGTTGGTCAGCCACAGCGAGGCAGACGGCGCTGCTTGTGCATTCTGGCGCGCAAAAATACGCGGGAATGCCTTATGGGTAGCTGCCAGGAAGGGGACTTCTGCCGCCATAATGGTCCAGCTTAAATACGCGCCACAAACAGAAACGATCAATCCGGCAGCGATGATAATCTCGCCCCACGGCCCCATCATTTTCACCATCAGACCGGCCATAGACGGGTTACGAATCTCAGCCAGTTCAGGACGAGCAACGACCCCCAGCGAAAGCAGCGTGACCAATAAATAAACGCCCAGTGCAGAAAGCACCGCCAGAAGCGTTGCTTTGCCAACATCATGTTTATTCCGCGCCCGTGAAGAAACAACCACCGCACCTTCCACACCAATGAATACCCACAGTGTGATTAGCATGGTGTTTTTCACCTGTTCCCATACCGGCACGCCAAGCGCAAGGCCTGTAAAGTCGAGCTTGAAGGTGTCCAGTTTGAACATCATCATCGCCAGCACAATAAACAAACCAAGCGGCAATAATTTTGCCAGTGTCGCCACTAGGTTAATGCTGGCGGCGGTTTGTACGCCGCGCAGAATCAAAAAGTGAACAATCCACAACAATGCCGATGCACCGACGATCGATTGCCAGGTGTTACCATCGCCAAACAGGCGTAGTTCCGGCGTATCGGTGAAGAAACTCAATGCGGAAAAGACGATAACCAAATAAGAGACGTTGGCGATAACCGCACATAGCCAGTATCCCCATGCGGAGCAGAAGCCGATTAACTCGCCAAATCCTTCCCGTGCATAGGTAAAAATACCACCGTCAAGGTCGGGACGAATGCGTGTCAGGATCAGCATGGCAAAGGCCAGCAATAAGATGCCAGCGCCAGTAATACCCCAGCCGATGAGCAGTGCTGCCGGGCTGGCAACCGCCGCCATATTTTGCGGCAGACTGAAAACACCCGCGCCCAGCATTGAGCTTAATACCAGCGCGGTGAGTGCGCTCAGTCCCAGTTTCTTTTCCATCGATATCCAGTGTTTAAAACGTGTTCAGAAGAATAAATATTAGGGCAAAACGCATAAAAATGGTGAATGCCACTAAAGCGCGGGATTTTACGAAGAGAAGTGGCGGCATGCAATGGTTGCGGGAAAATTTGTAGCTAAAAATCTGAAAGGCGGCATAAAGCCGCCTTAATGTGATACTGAATAGTTATTTATTTATACAGGTCTGCACTGATGGTCAGGTTGTTACCACGTTCCTGCCACTGGCGGGTGATGTGGTAATACTTAGCACCTTTCTTCGCGGCACGTTTAGCAACCTGGTAGGAGACTTCGGTCATGTTGCCGTAGTTACCCGAGAACTTAATGCTATCGAACGGGACCATCATTGCTGCGGTCGCTTTGTTCAGTTCTTCTACTTTGGTGTCGTCAGGAAGCGTGACAGTGTAACGTCCGCCTTTTGAGGACTGAGTTTCAAAGAAACGACCAACTTCAGCACTTGGTGATGCAGTGGTGGCAACGCCCGGGATTTCAACTTTCTTCGCGGCTTCGCCACCTGCGGCCAGTGCCGCGCGACCAGCATCAGAATCCGCAGGGATCACATCCGGGCTCTGGACGATGCGTTTTTTAGCATCTTGTTTGTAGATGAACGCAGTAATACGCTGGTTGCCGCCCTGGTTGGCATCTATCTGGCGAACGATGTAGTAAGAGTAGGCACCTTTCGCTTTTGCTGCTTTGGTGATGGCATCGTTCACTTCCGGTTGGCTGCGGAAGAAGCCCTGGACGGTAACGGTGTCATACGGTTCGATCAAAACAGCCTGGTCTTTAGGCAGTTCAATAACGCCATTAAAAACGCGATTCTTATCAGCTTCTGCTTTTTCAGCATCGGCTTTATAAAGATCGGCAACTACACGCCAGTTACCGCTGTTACCGAAATCTGAAGTGTCGACAACATAAAAAGAGGCGGCGCCTTCTTTATCAGCGCGACGGGAAACGGCTTTAACCGCTTCGCCAATGGCATTAAAACGACCGGTAACCACTACACGGTCAAAAGGTTTAACCGCTGCCGCTTGCTCCGGTGTCAGTTCTGTTGCTGCGTTAACGGAAAATGCCGTAGCAGAAAGCAGTGCCGACGCCAGGAGGGTGTTCTTAAGCTTCATAAAAATAATCCTTCGCCTTGCGCAAACCAGGTACTGGTATTGTTATTAACGAGAAACGTGGCTGATTATTGCATTTAAAGTGTGTAACTGTCTGCGTGATTTTTTCATATCAGACTTCTTGATTTGATTTTAAATCTGCTCGAATGAGCGTCCGTGCTTAAAAAATAGCCACAATAACAGAAGAATGACTGAACTGGCTGAATTGTATAAGTTAATTTAATGTTAACCGGTGGCTGGCGTCGGTGATATCTCATGTTTTACCTGATTATCAAAGACAATTATCGCCCATTATCCTGTGTTCTATGGTGTTTATCCCGCTATCAAGGCTGAATCGTTAATATTTTGCGAGTTCACGCCGAAATACTGATTTTTGACGCTAGATCACAGGCATTATTTTCAGTACGTTATAGGCGTTTGTTACTAATTTATTTTAACGGAGTAACATTTAGCTCGTACATGAGCGGCTTGTGTATCAAAAACACAGGCAAACCATCATCAATAGAACCGATGGAAGGGAATATCATGCGAATTGGCATACCAAGAGAACGGTTAACCAATGAAACCCGTGTTGCAGCAACGCCAAAAACAGTGGAGCAGTTGCTGAAACTAGGTTTTACCGTCGCGGTAGAGAGCGGCGCAGGTCAACTGGCTAGTTTTGACGATAAAGCGTTTGTGCAAGTGGGCGCCGAAATTGTAGAAGGGAATAACGTCTGGCAGTCAGAGATCATTCTGAAGGTCAATGCGCCGTTAGATGATGAAATTGCGTTACTCAATCCGGGAACCACGCTGGTGAGCTTCATCTGGCCCGCGCAGAATCCGGAGTTAATGCAAAAACTCGCGGAGCGTAACGTGACGGTGATGGCGATGGACTCTGTACCACGCATTTCTCGCGCGCAATCGCTTGATGCATTAAGTTCGATGGCGAATATCGCCGGCTATCGCGCCATTGTTGAAGCGGCTCATGAGTTTGGGCGTTTCTTTACCGGGCAAATCACCGCAGCAGGTAAAGTGCCGCCCGCAAAAGTGATGGTGATTGGTGCGGGTGTTGCTGGTCTGGCCGCCATTGGCGCAGCAAACAGCCTCGGCGCAATTGTGCGTGCATTTGATACTCGCCCGGAAGTGAAAGAACAAGTTCAAAGTATGGGCGCGGAGTTCCTCGAGCTGGATTTTAAAGAGGAAGCAGGTAGTGGCGATGGTTACGCCAAAGTGATGTCGGAAGCGTTCATCAAAGCAGAAATGGAACTCTTTGCCGCCCAGGCAAAAGAGGTCGATATCATTGTGACCACTGCGCTTATTCCAGGCAAACCAGCACCGAAACTGATTACCCGTGAAATGGTTGATTCTATGAAGTCGGGTAGTGTGATTGTCGACCTGGCAGCCCAAAACGGTGGTAACTGTGAATACACCGTGCCGGGTGAAATCTTCACCACGGAGAATGGCGTCAAAGTGATTGGCTACACCGATCTTCCTGGTCGCCTGCCGACGCAATCCTCACAGCTTTACGGCACCAACCTTGTCAATCTGCTGAAACTGTTGTGCAAAGAGAAAGACGGCAATATAACGGTTGATTTTGATGATGTGGTGATTCGCGGCGTGACCGTGATCCGTTCTGGCGAAATTACCTGGCCGGCGCCGCCGATTCAGGTTTCAGTCCAACCGCAGGCAGCACAGAAAGCGGCACCTGATGTTAAAACCGAAGAAAAATGCGCCTGCTCACCGTGGCGTAAATACGCGCTGATGGCGCTGGCAATCATCCTTTTCGGCTGGTTGGCAAGCGTAGCACCGAAAGAATTCCTCGGGCACTTTACCGTTTTCGCGCTGGCCTGCGTCGTAGGTTATTACGTGGTGTGGAATGTCTCCCACGCGTTGCATACGCCGCTGATGTCGGTTACTAACGCGATTTCAGGGATTATTGTTGTCGGAGCTCTATTGCAGATTGGCCAGGGCGGCTGGGTTAGCTTCCTTAGTTTTATCGCGGTGCTTATCGCCAGCATTAATATTTTCGGTGGCTTTACCGTGACTCAGCGCATGCTGAAAATGTTTCGCAAAAACTAAGGGGTAACATATGTCTGGAGGATTAGTTACAGCTGCATACATTGTTGCCGCGATCCTGTTTATCTTCAGTCTGGCCGGGCTTTCTAAACATGAAACGTCTCGCCGTGGTAACAACCTCGGTATTGCCGGGATGGCGATTGCGTTAATTGCAACTATCTTCGGGCCGGATACTGGCAATGTTGGCTGGATCCTGGTTGCAATGGTCATTGGTGGCGCGATTGGTATCCGTCTGGCGAAGAAAGTCGAAATGACCGAAATGCCGGAACTGGTGGCGATCCTGCATAGCTTCGTGGGGCTGGCGGCGGTGCTGGTTGGCTTTAACAGCTATCTGCATCATGACGCGGGAATGGCACCGATTCTGGCCAATATTCACCTGACGGAAGTGTTCCTTGGCATCTTTATTGGTGCGGTAACCTTTACCGGTTCGGTTGTGGCGTTCGGTAAGCTGTGCGGAAAGATTTCGTCTAAACCGTTGATGCTGCCAAACCGCCATAAAATGAACCTGGCTGCATTGGTCGTTTCCTTCCTGCTGTTGATGGTGTTTGTTCGTACCGATAGTGTTGGCTTGCAGGTGCTGGCATTGCTGATAATGACCGCTATAGCGCTGGTCTTCGGTTGGCATTTGGTGGCTTCCATCGGTGGTGCAGATATGCCAGTGGTGGTGTCGATGCTGAACTCCTACTCCGGTTGGGCGGCGGCAGCGGCGGGCTTTATGCTCAGTAATGACCTGCTGATTGTGACCGGTGCGCTGGTCGGTTCTTCTGGTGCCATCCTTTCTTACATTATGTGTAAGGCGATGAACCGTTCCTTTATCAGCGTCATTGCGGGCGGTTTCGGCACTGATGGTTCCTCTACCGGCGATGATCAGGAAGTGGGCGAGCACCGCGAAATCACCGCAGAAGAGACGGCGGAGCTGCTGAAAAACTCGCACTCAGTAATCATTACTCCTGGGTACGGCATGGCGGTAGCGCAGGCACAGTATCCGGTCGCAGAAATCACCGAGAAACTGCGTGCGCGCGGTATCAACGTGCGCTTCGGGATTCACCCGGTTGCGGGCCGTTTGCCAGGGCATATGAACGTGTTGCTGGCGGAAGCGAAAGTACCGTATGACATCGTGCTGGAAATGGACGAAATCAACGATGACTTCGCTGATACCGATACCGTACTGGTGATTGGTGCCAACGATACGGTTAACCCGGCGGCACAGGACGATCCGAAGAGCCCGATTGCTGGCATGCCTGTTCTGGAAGTGTGGAAAGCGCAGAACGTGATTGTCTTTAAACGCTCGATGAACACCGGCTATGCTGGCGTGCAAAACCCGCTGTTCTTCAAGGAGAACACCCACATGCTGTTTGGTGACGCCAAAGCCAGCGTGGATGCAATCCTCAAAGCTCTGTAACCTCAACGGCCTCTACGGAGGCCGTCACTCTTTATTGAGATCGCTTAACAGAACGGCGATGCTTTGGCCTCCCGCCGTTTGCTCAAGTGCAATTTTGACAATAATCGTCAACGGCACAGAAAGCAGCATTCCCACGGGACCTAACAACCATCCCCAAAAAATTAATGACAAAAAAACCACCAGTGTGGAAAGTCCTAACCCGCGCCCCATAATGCGTGGCTCCAGAATATTGCCGAAGACCAAATTAATCAGCAGATATCCCGCCAGTACAAGTAACGCCTCGTAGAAACCATTAAACACCAGTACCTGAGCGATAGGGGGAATCGCTGCCAGAACTGAACCAATATTGGGTATGTAATTAAGCGCAAAGGCCAGCAATCCCCAGACAAAAGCAAAGCGAACATCCAGTGCAGCGAGCATCGCCCAGGCGACCAGTCCGGTGACGATGCTGATAGCCGTTTTTAGTACCAGGTAATGCGACACACTGTCAATCGCGCGCTGTATTGCCGCCATCCCTTCAACCGGACGCGCCATCATTTGCTGGAGTTTACCGGGCAGTTGCGGCACTTCGAGCAGCATAAACAACACCGTCAGCAACAATAAAAATATTGACGACATGGCATTAGATAACTGAGTCAGTAAGTTGGTGAGCAACGTCATTGCCGAGTTCGGATCAATGTAATGCGCCAGTTGGTCAACTGAGACATCAATCCCCACGCGCTGTAATAAAGGTTCCAGAGCCTGCAGGGGTTTTATGATTGAGCTGCGATACTGTGGCAAAGTGCGGGTCAGTTCATTGAGTGTTGAACCGAGATAGGCCAGCATTAACACCATCGCCATCACGATAATGGTCATCAAAATTGACACCGCCAGTACGCGCGGCACTCGCCAGCGAACCATGCGTTGTACCAGAGGATTAAGTATTACCGCGATAAATAGCGAGAGGATAAAGGGGACGATGATATCGGCGGCAAACCGGATACCGCACAGAATAATGACCAGCATTCCCAACATTATGACGATTTTTAGACCATTGAGTGTGATGATCGGCTTTGCCATGCTTATCCCCGTATATTCTTCCTTCGCTAATAATATTTTATTTTTAGCGGCGGCATTATAACGAAAATCAAACCACTCAGGTAAAGAAATGAAAATGTTTTGAGTTAATTCTTAAGCTATGATACAAATCAGACGTGTTCAACTACCGAGGACAATTATCATCCGCGATGACGAGAAGCAACACTGCGGATAATTGTAATTTTATGGACAATTTGTTCAGGACGTTATTTTCTACATTTACCCATCTTCGTACCTCATCCACTATCTTGCTCGCAGGTGAGCAGCACTGGCGCAACGCGCTTTAGTCCTTTCTTCTGCCGAAGCTTGCGCTATGCGCTGGGCTTGACCACTTTACTTTCGCTGAATTATGCGAATATTAAAATAATTCTCTTGCAGGAGAAGGACGATGTATTTTTATTGGATTTTATTAGGTCTGGCAATTGCCACAGAAATTACCGGCACGTTATCTATGAAATGGGCTAGCGTCAGTGATGGAAACAGCGGGTTTATTTTAATGCTGGTGATGATTTCTCTGTCATATATACTTCTCTCTTTCGCCGTTAAAAAAATTGCGTTAGGTGTAGCCTATGCGCTGTGGGAAGGTATCGGTATTTTATTTATTACGCTGTTTAGCGTTCTGTTATTTGATGAAAGTTTATCGCTGATGAAAATTGTCGGGTTAACAACTCTGGTTGCCGGGATTGTATTGATTAAATCGGGTACACGTAAAGTGCGTAAATCTACGCTGGAGCAGAATCATGGCTCAGTTTGAATGGATTCACGCCGCCTGGTTGGCACTGGCGATAGTGCTGGAAATTATTGCTAACGTCTTTTTGAAATTTTCTGATGGCTTTCGCCGTAAAGTCTATGGCTTGCTGTCGCTGGCGGCGGTACTTGCTGCTTTTAGTGCACTATCCCAGGCAGTGAAAGGGATCGACTTGTCAGTGGCGTATGCGCTGTGGGGTGGGTTTGGTATTGTCGCCACATTAGCAGCCGGTTGGGTCCTGTTTGGTCAGCGGTTAAACCGCAAAGGCTGGGTTGGTCTGGTCCTGTTGTTAGCCGGAATGATCATGGTGAAACTCGCCTGATGTTTATGCTGCCCGTATTTTCGGGCAGCATTTAAACGCTATTGCCGGGATAACTCTTCCAGTTTGTCGCGAAAGCCGGTAACAGAGATAGCCCGGTTATCGGCCCGCCAGCGATCCTTAGCCGCAGGCGCCGAACTTTGCACGCCAATCAACTGCCAGCCGTCATCAGTATGCAGCATTAGCGGCGAACCGCTGTCACCCGGTAGGGTATCGCACTGATGCGACATCACCGACGTTTGCGCCCAGCCAGTCACTTCGCAATTTTTATGACTGTACAACGTATCCAGGTGATCCTCGGGATAGCCTGCCTGGGTCACTTTACGACCTGCCGTTTTTAATGCGGCGGTGAGTGCTGCTTTGTCTCCCTCGAAAAGTGGTAAGGGTGTAATGCCAGAAGGCGGATTGCGCAGCACAATCAAACCAAAATCCCACGGCGCGGCAGCAGGCGGGACAATCCAGCCATCTCCATTAGCCTTTAACCGTTTACCTAATGTCGGATCAACGCGTCCTTCAATGTTGTGGATCTCATAGCGCCATAGCCCCTTATTCGACACAAAACGCAGCGCAATTGCTTTGTCTGGTTTGCCTTTTGGCGGCGTTAATAAACAGTGACCCGCCGTTAATGCGAGATTGGGCGCAATCAGGGTGGCCGTGCAGAGATTTCCACTGGCAGTCTCCAGTTGCCCAACCGCATCCCACGGAGATTGGGTCGTGTTAATTACTGGCACTCGATCATCATGACCAAAAAAAAGGGTGCTGACTTCATCATTAGCCGATTCAGGACTGTCAGGTTTATCTGCAAATACCAATGCAGATGTCAAACTAATTGCACCCAGTACTACAGCAATGGTTGTACGCATATCACACTCTGGTGGGTAATTATGATTATTAAAAGCAAACCCTCATAAATACTATAGCTGGGACGGGATTAAAGTGGGAGTGAAATCAGATAACTACGATCAGAAAAGATAAAAGCGAGTGGCAATCAATGCACATAAAATAAGGATGATAAGAATGAACTCAAAGCGATAACGGCCCACCATAGTACCCTCCGCTTAAGGCGGCGCTAAACGTTATCCGTCTAGCACCGTAATTTTCAGGCGCGAGGGGGCGCGCCATTATTGCTGCTGAAAACTTAAGCTGCTGGTTGGGCAGCTGGTTTTGCAGGTTGCTGATGGCTGTGTTTCTTGGTGTGTTTTTTCGCGGCTTGTGCTTTTTGTTCCGGAGCTTTCTGTTCAGTTTTCGCTTTTTTATGATGCTTTTTAGCCGCCTGCGCTTTTTGGGCAGGTGCTGCTTTATGCTGTTTTTTATGATGCATGGTTTTTGCAGGTGCAGCTTTGGTGGCAGTAGTTGCAGGGGCAGGTGTGGTCGCAGTCTCTGCGGCAAAAGCGGCAGAAGAGAGACTCATCGCAGCGGCAACAACCAGAGCTAATACTTTTTTCATTGTCATACCCTCAATTTGGTTTTTTTATGCAACCCCACTACGGGGCCGATGTAATGACTATATCTCGGGTAATGAGAGGCTTCCGTGAGTGGTTGGTTTCGGCATGTAACGATATGTACAAAGTAAATTGGTAAATAATAACGCGATGTGACTTAAGGTAAATTCCCTACTAATATCAGTAGTCTTGATCAAGTTTACTATTTCTCTGTTCCCAAAACGGTAGAATTACTTTGCATCATCAATAAATGACACACAGTAAATGAATCCGCTAATTTGGGTATTTATTATCCTGATGACATTAGATGCGCTGCGGGAATTGGCTGGCGCTTCGTCTATTTTAGGATGGTTATTAACGTTGAGTTGAGCAGACAATAAGCCCGTGTGGGTATTTTACTCAGCCCGGGCTTATTTTTTCAGGCGTGCAATCGATGGTGCAAACGTGTACCCACTATAATCGCGACCACCAGCATCGACGCAATAAAGGCGCCAACGCCGTTCCAGCCGTAGTTATGCCAGAAGACCCCACCTAATGTTCCGGCAATACTTGAACCCACGTAGTAACTGAACAGATACAGCGAGGAAGCCTGGCCTTTGGCGCGTTTAGCACGGGGGCCAATCCAGCTGCTGGCGACCGAGTGAGCAGCAAAGAATCCGGCGGAGAAGAGCAACATCCCGGCAAAAATCAGCCATATCGAGCTGAACAATGTCATTAATAGGCCAACAAGCATGACACCTGTCGAAGACAACATCACCGGACCGCGTCCGAAGCGGGTGGTCATGGTTCCGGCTTTTGGTGAACTCCAGGTACCGGTCAAATAGGCCAGCGATAATAAACCCACCACCGCCTGGCTGACATGCCACGGGGAAAGCATCAAGCGATAGCCAATATAATTAAACAGGGTGACGAATGAGCCCATCAGCAAAAAACCTTCTGCGAATAATAAAGGCAATCCCTGGTCGCGCCAGTGCAGACGGAAGTTGATAAACAGTGTTTTAGGGCGCAGTGAGGAAGGGCGGAAATGGCGAGATTCTGGAAGAATTTTCCAGAACATTAACGCCGAGGCCAGTGCGAAACAGCCAATCGCTGCCAGTGCAATTCGCCAGTTGAAGAAATCGGTGAAGACACCGCTAATTAAGCGTCCGCTCATGCCGCCAATCGAGTTACCGCTGATGTACAACCCCATCGAAAAGGCGACAAAACTCGGGTGGATCTCTTCGCTAAGGTAGGTCATGCCCACCGCAGCCACGCCGCTTAATGAAAGGCCAATCAAGGCGCGCATCACCAAAATGCCGTGCCAGCTGGTCATCATCGTCGAAAGTAACGTGCAGATGGAGGCCAATAACAGCGCCGTAACCATCACTGGCTTGCGACCAATGGCATCGGAAAGCGGGCCAGTAAACAGCAATCCGATAGCCAACATTGCCGTTGAAATTGACAGTGAAATACTACTGTTTGCGGGTGTTAAGCCAAACTCCTGCGAAAGAACCGGAAGGATAGGTTGCACACAATAGAGAAGAGCGAAGGTTGCCAGTCCGGCAGAAAAAAGCGCCAGGGTCACGCGCATAAATTGCGGCGTACCGCGTTTGATGAATAGGTTTGGCTGGGAAACGTTTTGCTTGTCAGTGGCGCTTGCCGGAGCGCCATCAACAGTTGTGGTACGACTCACTTGAAATCCTTACTAAATATGCGCGTTGTGTTAGCTCAGGAATAGAGTAGGAAAATCGAATTGTTATGTCTAATATATTAATAGTCTCAAATAATATGTATGAAATATGAATATCGAATTGCGTCACCTACGTTACTTCATTGCTGTTGCGGAAGAACTGCATTTTGGTCGTGCTGCTGCGCGCCTGAATATTTCTCAACCGCCACTAAGCCAACAGATTCAGGCGTTGGAGCAACAAATTGGCGCGCGCCTGCTGGCCAGGACCAATCGAAGCGTCGCGCTCACCGCTGCAGGCAAACAATTTCTTGCCGATAGTCGTCAAATTCTTTCTCTGGTAGACGATGCCGCAGCGCGGGCAGAACGACTGCATCAGGGGGAGGCGGGAGAGTTACGCATTGGTTTTACCTCATCGGCGCCATTCATTCGCGCAGTGTCAGATACCTTATCGTTATTTCGCCGCGAATTTCCTGATGTCCATTTGCAGACGCGCGAGATGAATACCCGCGAGCAAATTGCGCCCCTTATCGAAGGGACGCTCGATATGGGACTGTTACGCAATACTTTGCTGCCGGAGACGTTGAACCATGCGGTAATTGTGCATGAACCGCTTATGGCGATGATTCCGCACGATCATCCGTTAGCCAGTAAATCTGTAGTTACGTTGGCGGAACTGGCAAAAGAGCCGTTTGTTTTCTTTGATCCTCACGTCGGGACAGGGCTTTATGATGACATTCTGGGCCTGATGCGACGCTACAATCTTACACCGGTTATTACCCAGGAAGTGGGCGAGGCGATGACCATCATTGGCCTTGTGTCTGCCGGTTTGGGCGTTTCGATTTTGCCCGCCTCATTTAAGCGTGTTCAGCTTAATGAAATGCGTTGGATACCTATTGCTGAAGAAGATGCGGTTTCTGAAATGTGGTTGGTCTGGCCGACACATCATGAACAAAGTCCTGCAGCGCGAAACTTTCGTATTCAGCTGCTGAATGCTCTCAGGTGAGGTAAAATTCAGCTAAAAAACCCGAAAAGTGTGCTGTTAATCACATGGCTAAGTAAAAATTTGACGGCACGCATTGAAGTGTTTCACCATAGCCTACAGATTATTTCGGAGCGCGAAAATATAGGGAGTATAAGGTGGTTGCAGAAAACCAGCCTGGACATATTGATCAAATAAAGCAGACCAACGCGGGTGCTGTTTATCGCCTGATTGATCAGCTTGGTCCCATTTCGCGTATCGACCTTTCCCGCATGGCGCAACTGGCTCCCGCCAGTATCACCAAAATTGTCCGCGAAATGCTAGAAGCGCACCTGGTGCAAGAGTTAGAAATTAAAGAAGGGGGAAACCGTGGCCGCCCTGCGGTGGGGTTGGTGGTGGAAACAGAAGCCTGGCATTATCTTTCTCTGCGCATCAGTCGTGGTTTAATTTTTCTTGCCCTGCGTGATTTAAGCAGCAAGCTGGTGGTGGAAGAGACACTGGAGCTGGCGCTTCAGGATGAATTGCCTTTGCTAGAACGTATCATTGCGCATATTGATCAGTTTTTTATCCGTCATCAGAAAAAACTCGAACGCCTGACATCCATCGCCATTACTTTGCCGGGAATTATTGATACGGAAAATGGTATTGTGCACCGGATGCCGTTTTACGAGGATGTGAAAGAGATGCCGCTCGGCGAAGCGCTGGAGCAGCACACGGGTGTACCGGTTTACATTCAGCATGATATTAGTGCATGGACGATGGCCGAGGCATTATTTGGAGCCTCTCGCGGGGCGCGCGATGTGATTCAGGTGGTAATTGATCACAATGTTGGCGCGGGCGTGATTACCGACGGTCACTTGTTACATGCCGGAAGCAGTAGCCTGGTAGAAATTGGTCATACCCAGGTGGATCCGTATGGTAAACGCTGTTATTGCGGTAACCACGGTTGTCTGGAAACCATCGCCAGTGTGGACAGCATCCTCGAACTGGCGCAATTACGCCTTAATCAGTCAATGAGTTCGATGTTGCACGGGCAGCCTTTGAGCGTGGATTCATTATGCCATGCGGCGTTGCAGGGTGACTTGCTGGCAAAGGATATTATCACTGGCGTAGGCGCGCATGTTGGGCGCATTCTGGCCATCATGGTTAATTTATTTAACCCACAAAAAATACTGATTGGCTCGCCGTTAAGCAAAGCGGCAAATATTCTGTTCCCTGTGATTTCTGACAGCATCCGCCAGCAGGCGCTTCCAGCATACAGCCAGCATATTAGCGTTGAGAGCACTCAGTTCACCAATCAGGGGACAATGGCAGGGGCCGCGCTGGTAAAAGATGCGCTATATAATGGATCTTTGCTGATTCGTCTGTTGCAGGGTTAACATTTTTTAACTGTTCTACCAAAATTTGCGCTATCTCAAATTGAGTGCAGAAAGCATAACTTAGACTTTCCACGTTGAATTATTTTCCTGGCTTATATTAGTGAAGCATAACGGTGGAGTTAGTGATGCTGAAGCGTTTCTTTATAACAGGTACAGACACTTCTGTAGGGAAAACGGTGGTTTCCCGCGCATTGCTACAAGCGTTAGCCTCCCAGGGAAAAACGGTTGCGGGATACAAACCCGTAGCGAAGGGGAGCAAAGAGACACCTGAGGGGCTGCGTAACAAAGATGCCCTGGTGTTGCAGAGTGTTTCATCAATTGAACTGCCTTATGAAGCAGTCAATCCCATTGCGTTAAGCGAAGAAGAAAGTAGCGTGGCGCACAGTTGTCCAATCAATTACACGCTCATTTCAAATGGTCTGGCTAACCTGACCGACAAAGTTGATCATGTTGTCGTTGAGGGGACTGGCGGATGGCGCAGCCTGATGAATGATCTGCGTCCGCTCTCTGAATGGGTGGTCCAGGAGCAGCTACCGGTGTTGATGGTGGTGGGCATTCAGGAAGGCTGTATTAACCATGCGCTTCTGACCGCACAAGCGATTGCGAACGACGGTCTGCCGCTCATTGGCTGGGTGGCTAATCGTATTAACCCCGGGTTAGCGCATTATGCTGAAATCATTGATGTGCTGGGTAAAAAACTCCCAGCACCGCTCATTGGTGAACTGCCTTATCTGCCCCGCGCTGAACAGCGAGAACTGGGTCAATACATCCGCTTAGCCATGCTGCGTAGTGTGCTGTCGGTAGATAGAGTCAGGGTGTAAGGTCCGCGACATTACCGACGCGATCACGCAGGCAATCAATAAACCGGGGAGTAGCTGATACTCCCCGGTCATTTCACATATCATCAATGTTGACATAATTGGCGCATGCGTGGTCGCAGCCAGCAGTGTTGCCATCCCTGTTAGTCCGAGTAAAAGCGTCATTTCTTCGCCGCCTGGAAGCCATAACCCCAGGCTACGTCCATACAGCATGCCAATTGCAAGCCCGATAAATAGCGTTGGCGTAAACACGCCGCCAGGCGCGCCGGAGCCGCTACTGGCCAGCACGGCAAAAAGTTTGCAGATGAAGATCGCAGCAATGACCGTAAACAGTGGTGGGGTGGTTAAAAAGGATTGCACCGTACTATAACCATTGCCCCATACGGCAGGCGTGAGCAGGGAAAGCAGGCCGACGATCACCCCCCCTAACGCCAACTGCCAGGGCGGCGTCAGTTTTAGGTGAACAAAACCTTGATGACTGGCGCTCATCATTTTCAACAGTAATGGTCCGCAAAGACCAGCCAGCACGCCGGTACTGATAATTAGCGCATAGTCCTGCACATGCAGCGTCACCTCGAGCTGAACGCTGTAGAGCAATGCATCGCTGTGATTAATAAGATTGCTGACAAGCAATGCCACCACGGCTGAAATCACCACTGGGCCAAGAGAGGCCAGCATCATGGTGCCAAACAGCACTTCGGCAATAAATAAACTCCCGGCAAGCGGTGCGCGATAGGCTGCTGCCATGCCTGCCGCAGCACCGCAGGCAATCCATAATTTCCACTCTTCACGCGGCGTAAAACGTTGGGCAAACCAGGATGCAGCAAGAGCCGCCAGCAGAATCATCGCGCCTTCACGGCCAATTGCGCTACCGCTGGTCACCACCAGCAGAGAGGCAAGTGATTTTACCAGGCTTGCTGCGTAATCGAACTGCCCCTCGCTCTGCAACGCTTCCATATAATCGGTCGGCGCATGGGGTCGTTGCTGCGTAACTCTCTGCCAGCCCATGAGCAATAAACCTGCCACCAGACCGCCGAGCGCAGGAGTTAACAAGCGTCGCCACGGAGAAAGGTTTGTCGCAGCATTGACCAGACTCCCGGAATCATTGCTCAGGAACAACCACTCCAGCAACAGCATGGCATGACGGAATCCGGCAACGGCAAACGCCGCGAGAATACCGATTATCGTTGCGATAAGCAGACGACGAAACAGGGTGCGCAGATCCGGGTAAAGGTGTAGATGATGCATGAGTAAAAATGGCAATTTAAACACGGGCATCTATTTTGCGGGAAAAGACGTCTGGCGCAAAAGCTGTACGTGCTTTAAGTGGGGAAATGCTGTGACACTGTAACTTATTTGATATGGGATGGCGCGCTAATGTCGCCATCCGGTAATGCTACGGGAACCTTAACGAAACAGTGGCTTAACTGCGACGGGAATCAGCAATTGTGACTGCCACTCAGCCAGCGTTAAGCGAGCCAGTTCACCAAGCGTGCGGTAAAAAGGGTGTTCTGCTTTTTCGATAAACACCTCGAGAAAGCGCGTCGACCACGGTAAAAGATGCCACGCTAGCAACTCTTCGCACTCAGTCTGACGACCGTTCTCCGCCAGCCAGGCCGCCATCAGTAGCAAGGAACCAAAATGATCTTCAGGTTCGTTTTGCTTCATCTCAAACTGAATGCCTTTTTCGCGCATCCATTGACGAAGTGCCAATGTTGAATCGCCAAACAGTACCGATTCACGATCCAACCAGACCGATCCCCACGGCGGGGACGGCAACGCCCACGGGCCAACGAATAAACGCTGCCAGGCCTGCGCACGCGACTCTTCACTTTGTTGCTGAAAAGCCGTTACCAGCGGCACTAAAGAAGTTTGCGGCAGAGGCCACTGAGTTTCCCAGCCATCGTTGGTAAGTGCAGAAACCAGAGGCGCGGCTTCCTCGCTTTCTGGGGCGTAATAAAACAGCGCCCCCAGCACGCGCGCCGCGACAGAAAAATTATCTTGTTGTGAAAAATGCGTCATTCCTATCATCCTGAAACGTGCGGCTTACTCCGCACCAAATTGTTAACCTGCGACGGCCATTCCGACCGTCATGTGCAGGCCATAAAATCGCGCTCGCCCGATCATCTCACCGCCCGGTTTGAGAGTTAACCCTAACACAAGCACGTTGCAGAATGTAGACCTGATAAGACGCGCCAGCGTCCATCATACTTTTTACTGCGGTTCGGCAGGTGCACCATCCTGAGTCGGTTGTGCAGGGGCAGAATTGTTACCGCTGGTGGTGCGGTTATAGAGAATTTTATGCGTATCATTGGCACAATGGCCAACCACCCTGGTGTCAGGCTGATCGACCTGATCATTCGGCACAATACTTAAAGTAAAGCTACTTTCTGGCACACCGTTATTGATAATACGCTGTGAAATATCGCTCTTTATCCGTTCACAAGAATCTGGCGCGGCCAGCACGGCGGGTGAGGCAATTGTGAGCAGTAGCGCGGCGCAATAAGTTGAGATTTTCATCATTGGCTCCTTAAATGAATATTACTAACTAAGCATAGCATTTCACGTGTAAATTACTGTATTTACTACTATGATTGATAATAATCTCGACTGTCTGGTGACTAAAGTGAATTTCAAATTACTGCCATGTTTGCTCGCGATAATGCTTACAGGATGCGATCGCGCAGAAGTGACGTTTTCTTTTACGCCAGAGATGGCCAGTTTCTCTAATGAATTTGATTTTGATCCGCTGCGTGGTCCGGTTAAAGATTTCACCCAGACATTGATGAATGAACAAGGGGAAGTGACGAAACGTGTTTCAGGCAGCTTATCGGAAGAAGGTTGCTTCGATTCGCTTGAATTATTGGATCTGGAAAATAATACCGTTGTTGCCTTAGTGCTGGATGCGAATTATTACCGTGACGCGCAGACACTGGAGAAAAAAGTACGTTTACAGGGTAAATGTCAGTTAGCAGAATTACCTTCCGCCGGAGTGAGTTGGGAAACTGATGATAATGGCTTTGTAGTTAAAGCCAGCAGCAAACAGATGAAGGTGGATTATAGGTATGATGAACAGGGCTATCCGCTGGGTAAAACCACAGTAAGCAACGATAAAACGTTATCAGTCACTGCAACACCGTCAACTGATCCGATCAAAAAACTCGATTACACGGCGGTTACTTTACTGAATAATCAACAAGTGGGTAATGTTAAGCAAAGCTGTGAATATGACAGCCACGCCAATCCGGTGGACTGCCAATTGATCATTGTTGATGAAGCGGAAAAACCCGCCGTCGAACGGGTTTACACTATCAAAAATACCATTGATTATTATTAACGCTATTGCGCGGTCGGCTTCAGCATTGCCTGACCCGGCGTTTTATGTTCCGCCAGATACTGATGCTGGAATATACACATGCGAATGGCATTGCGATATTGACCATTAATAAAGAATTCATGCATCAGTTCACCTTCGACCGTAAAACCGAGCTTACGGTAAATGTGAATCGCTTTTTCATTTTCTTTATCGACAATCAGATACAGCTTATAGAGATTAAGAACAGTGAAGCCATAATCCATTGCTAATTTTGCTGCGCGTGTTGCCAGACCTTTACCCTGGTATTCCGGGGAGATGATTATCTGAAATTCTGCGCGGCGGTGGACATGGTTAATTTCAACCAGTTCCACCAGACCCGCTTTTTCACCATCGCACTCCACCACGAAACGACGCTCACTCTGATCGTGAATATGTTTATCGTACAGATCAGAGAGTTCAACAAAGGCTTCGTAGGGTTCCTCAAACCAGTAACGCATCACACTGGCGTTATTGTCGAGTTGATGCACATAGCGTAAATCTTCACGCTCCAGCGGACGTAGCTTAACACTGTGGGCGCTTGTCATAACGTGTCCTTACATTCCTTATATCAATAACAGGTTAGGGGGTAATTACGCGGCCTGTACGACGGTCCAGGCAACGTAAAGTATTCGGTTCCCAGTAGGCATTAATGTTGGCACTTTGTTCGCATTTATCGCGGCTATCGAATGCGGCGTCAACCTTATCCCATTCTTTCTCGGTGCGTTTATTGACTTTTTGACGCAGATTGCGAGTTTCATTCCATTGCTCTTTTTGCATTGTCGCCTGTTGGCGACTCTGTGCGCTGTCGCCAGACTCAATCACCAGTTTATTGGTTTCTGCATGAGTCGTTGCGCTAAATGCCAGTGCGCAAGGTAGCAGAAAAGCGAGCAGTCCGAGCCGTTTGCAGAAAGTAATATTCATGATTCATTCCTTACATGAATGTTTAAAGGGGATTTTACACGATCCACTGCGAACGCAAAACGTACCAGAAGGATGTATAGGGTGATGATATTATGTCGAGCCATAAATATACATGATGTCAATGAGTGACAAAGATGATTAAAACAACGTTACTGTTTTTTGCTACCGCCTTGTGTGAAATTGTCGGATGCTTCCTGCCCTGGCTATGGCTTAAACGGAACGCCAGCGTATGGCTGCTGGTTCCGGCGGGGATTTCCCTGGCGCTTTTCGTCTGGCTGTTAACATTACATCCGGCGGCCAGTGGGCGAGTGTATGCCGCTTATGGTGGCGTTTATGTTTGCACGGCGCTGCTGTGGCTGCGGGTTGTGGATGGCGTAAAACTCAGTCTTTACGATTGGACAGGAGCATTGGTCGCGCTATGTGGGATGTTGATTATTGTTGCTGGCTGGGGACGTGCGTAAGAATATAAACCTATCTTATCAATAAGATATAAATAATCATGTTCTGAAGGCCGGTGTTTTTTTCACTTTTTGTCAAGTATTCACGGCGCAAATATGCGCCTTTTTTTGTGATCATTCTGGTCTTTTTTAATTTTTATACTTGTATGGTAGTGCTTCGACTGCGTAGATTTCATGCATCACGACGAGCGATGCAAGGAATAAAACATGAAGATCGTAGGGGCTGAAGTTTTTGTCACCTGTCCAGGACGTAATTTTGTCACCTTAAAAATCACCACCGAGGACGGTATTACCGGCCTTGGCGATGCCACGCTTAACGGACGCGAGCTTTCGGTAGCATCTTATCTGCAAGATCATCTTTGCCCACAACTCATTGGCCGCGATGCTCACCGTATCGAAGATATCTGGCAGTTTTTCTATAAAGGGGCGTACTGGCGTCGCGGTCCAGTCACCATGTCGGCCATTTCGGCTGTTGATATGGCGCTGTGGGACATTAAAGCCAAAGCCGCCAACATGCCGCTTTATCAGTTACTGGGTGGCGCGTCTCGCGAAGGGGTTATGGTTTATTGTCACACAACCGGTCACTCCATTGATGAGGCACTGGATGATTATGCTCGTCATCAGGAACTGGGATTCAAAGCCATCCGCGTACAGTGCGGCATTCCAGGCATGAAGACCACCTATGGCATGTCCAAAGGCAAAGGGCTGGCTTATGAACCTGCGACAAAAGGGCAGTGGCCGGAGGAGCAGTTGTGGTCGACGGAAAAATATCTCGACTTCATGCCAAAACTGTTCGACGCGGTACGTAACAAGTTTGGTTTTGATGAACATCTGCTGCATGACATGCACCATCGTTTAACGCCTATTGAAGCGGCGCGTTTTGGTAAAAGCATTGAAGATTATCGCATGTTCTGGATGGAAGACCCGACGCCTGCGGAAAACCAGGAGTGTTTCCGCCTCATTCGCCAACACACCGTCACGCCAATTGCGGTGGGTGAAGTCTTCAATAGCATTTGGGACTGCAAACAACTGATAGAAGAACAACTCATCGACTATATCCGCACTACGCTGACTCATGCGGGCGGCATCACCGGTATGCGTCGGATCGCTGATTTCGCATCCCTGTATCAGGTACGCACTGGCTCACACGGTCCTTCTGATTTGTCGCCTGTCTGCATGGCTGCGGCGCTGCACTTTGATCTGTGGGTGCCGAATTTCGGTGTTCAGGAATATATGGGCTATTCAGAACAAATGCTCGAAGTCTTCCCGCATAACTGGACTTTCGATAACGGCTATATGCATCCGGGCGACAAACCGGGTCTTGGCATCGAGTTTGATGAAAAGCTGGCAGCAAAATACCCCTACGAACCCGCTTATCTGCCAGTCGCACGTCTGGAAGATGGCACACTCTGGAACTGGTAAGGACGGAATATATGGTTAGTGTTGTGGTTGAAAAACCTGGACAAATGCATCTGATTGATAGCGTTTCTTCTGCGCCAAAAGCTGATGAAGTTTGCGTCAAAGTTGAGTACGCAGGGATATGTGGTTCAGACCTGCATATTTATCATGGCGCAAATCCTTTTGCGGTTTACCCTCGTATCGTAGGACATGAATTTGTCGGAACGATAACCAGTGTAGGGGACAATATCTCTCCGCAACGCATTGGTGAACGCGTCGTGGTTGATCCAGTCATTAGCTGCGGTCATTGTTATCCATGTTCAATTGGGCGCCCGAATGTGTGCGAAAGCTTAAACGTATTAGGCGTTCATCGCGATGGTGGCTTTACCGATTATACCTGTGTGCCAGCAACTAACATCTGGCGAGTGCCGGAATCTATACCAGCAAACCTTGCAGCGGCAATTGAACCGTATGCGGTAGCCGCCAATGTAACCAATCGTACGGGGGTTTTCCCAACGGATGTTGCACTGGTATATGGAGCAGGTCCGGCAGGTTTAACAATTATTGATGTTTTGTGTAACGTCTGGCAGATTCCAGTAATTGTGGTGGATCAACGCGAAGATCGCCTGCTTATGGCAGGACGTTGTGGTGCGACTCATACTTTTAATAACCGGAATGGTTCATTACGGGAATTTCTGCACAATAATAAACTAACACCTACGTTAATTTATGATGCGGTTTGCCATCCATCTATCCTGGAAGAAGCCGTGACGTTAATCTCTCCTGCCGGGCGAATTGGACTTTTAGGTTTTTCTGCGACACCGTCTGCAATAGCGCAACAGGAATTAACTCGTCGTGAGTTAACCCTCTATTCATCGCGTTTAAATTGTCGTATGTTCCCTACAGTTATTGAGTGGATGGTGATGGGATTAATTCATCCGGAGAATATTATAAGCCATGTTTTTGATATTCAACATGTACATGAAGCATTTAAACTCATCGAGTCTCAACAAGAAGGGCTGTGCAAAGTATTATTGAAATTCCCCGAGTCCTGAATGTCTTATATAAAAGTAACTGTACCTACAAAGGAACATTAATCATGGAAAAGAAAAAGCTATCTCTGGCACTTTGTACTCTGTTTGGTGGATTATTAAGTTTTTCAGCTATCGCCGCAGACGTTACCCTAAAATTAGGGCATCCTGTAAATGAAGAACATAGTTGGCATAAAGCCTCACTGAAGTTTGCTGAGTTGGTAAAGCAAAAAACAAATAATGCGGTAGAAGTTAAAATCTATCCTAATGAATCATTAGGTAAAGAAATGGATATTATTAACGCAATTCAGCTAGGAAGCGTTGATATGACCATTACAGGTGAGTCATTACAAAACTGGGCACCTTCTGCGGCATTGCTGGCAGTGCCTTATATGATTACTTCTTCAGAACAAATGGCAAAAATTGTTAATGGTGAAGTTGGAGCACAAATATCCAAAGATATTGAAGAGCGTGTGAAACTGAAAACTATCGCCTGGTTTGAACGCGGCCCCCGTAACCTGACGTCTAACCGTCCGATTACCAATCCGGAAGAACTAAAGGGGCTGACTCTACGTTTACCGAACGTACCAATGTTCATCAACGTTTGGAAAGATTTAGGCGCGCAACCAACACCAATGGCGTTTTCTGAAGTCTTCACTGGCCTGCAGCAGGGAGTGATCGAAGGGCAGGAAAACCCACTTTCTATGATTATGAGTGGAAGTTTCTTTGAAGTGCAGAAGTATCTTAACCGGACAGAGCACGTTCGCAGCTGGATTTATCTGGTTATGGGGACGAAGAAGTTTAATAAGCTGAAGCCAGAATACCAGCAAGCCATTCTTGATGCAGGCAAAGAGGCACAGACCTATGAACACGAATTATATTTACAGGATGAAGCTAAATTAATTGAAGCTCTGCAAGCGAAAGGGATGACGTTGGTTGATGTTCATCAGAAAGAGTTCGCTCGAATAGCAAATGAATCGGTTGAAAAAACTATTAACCCACAAATCAAACCTCTTTACGAAAAAGCTCGCGCAACAAAATAATAGTAAAAGGGGGAAAGGTTCCCCCTTTTTTTGAGCTACTGAGGGACAGATATGTTTAATAAGTTATATGGCTATATAGAAAGAATTTATTTAACTATTGGTACGGTTTTATTAGTTGCACTTATTGGTGTTGTATTGCTCCAGGTTATATCTCGGCCATTACCAATAAGTTCACCAGCATGGACAGAGGAAGTCGCTCGTTTTTTACTGGTTTACGTCGTCGCATTTGGTTGTGCACTGGCAACGGGTAAACGTGAGTTGGTAAACGTAGATCTGGTAGTTAGTCTGCTGTCACCTGGTTTGAAGAAATATCTGGTGCTAATTATTGATCTAATTATTCTTACCTGCTCAATTACTCTAATGGTCAACTCCGTAGAATACGTAGAAAGCACAATGTGGCGTATGGCCACTACACTGCCTATTTCACAGGCATGGGTAACATTCTCGGTAATTATTATTACCGGAAACATGTCGCTTTTTACTTTGTTTAATTTAATTCGGGATTTTACGCCGCAAGAGCGGAAATAGAATTTTCTAATGTGAGAACAGCGCATGAATCCGACTATTGGTCTGTTTGTGATATTCTTTGTTTCACTTATGCTGGGAGTGCCGGTTATTTTCTCCCTTGCGTTATCGTCAATCTTCTATCTACTGGTCACTGATATGGGACTCGCCATTATGGCGAATCAGTTCTTTAGTGGTATGGACTCTTTTGTACTGCTTTGTATCCCCGGCTTTTTGCTGGCGGGAGGATTAATGAACGGCGGCGGTATTACTGACCGCATTGTATCTTTCAGTAACGCATGGCTGGGTCACATTCGTGGTGGTTTAGCAATGGCCAACGTTAGTGGTTCAATGATCTTTGCTGGTATTTCCGGCACCGCAGTTTCTGAAGCAGCCAGCATTGGTTCAGTTATGATCCCCGCAATGAAACGCAGTGGTTACGATGCACCATTTTCTGGGGCAATTACTGCAGTGGCATCGACAGTCGGTCCAATTATTCCTCCCAGTGTACCAATGATCATTGTTGGTACGTTAACCGGTTTGTCAGTGGGTAAACTTTTTATCGCTGGGGCAGTTCCTGGTTTAATGATGGGCCTAACCATGGCAGGTATCGCATGGTATCTGGCACATAAACGGGGTTATCCAAAAGGTGAGCGGGCTACATTTCGTCAACGTTTACATGCTACGCGTGGGGCGATCTGGGCAATTCTAATGCCGGTCATGATTATCGGTGGTTTGGTAACGGGTCTGTTTACTCCTACTGAAGCATCTGTGTTTGCAGTTGTGTTTTCGTTGATCGTGGGCTTTTTTGTCTATGGCGACTTGACTGTGAACAAATTCATGGGATGTATGATGGAAAGTATCAGCGGTACTGCGGGCATATTGATGCTGGTTGGTTTCGCCAATGTTTTTGCCTGGATCCTGACATCTGAAGGGATCCCGCAGCAAATTGCCGATGGTATGTTATCTATTACGAACAACAAGTATCTGCTGATTCTGATGATTAACCTGCTGTTGTTATTGGTAGGGATGTTTATGGAAACCATCGCAGCATTGTTGATTCTCTTTACGCCATTACTCTCAGTTGCAACTGCTATCGGCATGGATCCAATCCATTTTTCAGTAATGATGGTAATGAACCTTGTTATCGGCTTGACGACACCACCTGTTGGCGTGTGTCTCTTCGTTTCGCAGGGAATTGCTCGTGTCTCCTTAGGGGAGATCAGTAAAGCTGTAATACCGTTTATTACAGGAAATATCATATTACTGTTTTTGGTTTCCTATATTCCTGCGCTTTCACTGTGGCTTCCGGCATTGCTGGGTATGAAATAATCCATTTTATTCGTTACCCGGTTATATTTTCCGATAGTGTAGCCGGGTTTTCGCTAATGATAAGAGATAAATATACCACTGCGATATTTGCAACAGATACATCGTAGTTTAATTAACAGAAACAGGTCTTCATATGGAAAACAGACTTTTTAACGCCAGGGCGACACTCCCTGTTTATGATCGTAATAACCTGGCGCCCAAAATTGTTCATTTAGGTTTTGGCGCATTTCATCGCGCGCATCAGGCGTGTATGCCGATATCCTGGCTGCCCAGCATCACAGTGATTGGGGCTACTATGAAGTGAACCTGATTGGCGGTGAACAGCAAATCGCCGATCTAAAACAGCAAGATAATCTCTATACCGTTGCGGAAATGTCGGCCGATGCCTGGACCGCTCGTGTAGTGGGGGTAGTGAAAAAAGCGTTGCACGTGCAAATAGACGGTTTAGAAGCTGTGCTTGCTGCCATGTGCGAACCGCAAATTGCAATTGTTTCTCTGACTATTACAGAGAAAGGCTATTTTCACTCTCCGGCGACCGGGCAGTTAATGCTGGATCATCCGATGATCGTTGACGATCTAAATAATCCCCACCAGCCGAAAACGGCAGCAGGGGTTATTGTGGAGGCGCTGGCCCGGCGCAAGGCCGCAGGCTTACCGGCATTTACGGTAATGTCGTGCGACAATATGCCGGAAAATGGTCATGTGATGCGTGACGTTGTCACTTCTTACGCGCATGCAGTCGATACAGAACTGGCGCAATGGATTGTCGAAAACGTGACTTTTCCTTCGACAATGGTTGATCGCATTGTTCCGGCAGTGACGGCAGAAACGCTGAATAAAATTGAGCACCTTACCGGCGTGCGCGATCCAGCCGGTGTAGCCTGTGAACCGTTCCGTCAGTGGGTTATTGAAGATAACTTTGTTGCCGGACGTCCGGAATGGCAAAAAGCAGGTGCTGAACTGGTCAGCGATGTGCTGCCCTATGAAGAGATGAAACTGCGTATGCTCAATGGCAGCCACTCATTCCTGGCGTATCTGGGCTATCTGGCCGGATATCAGCATATTAACGACTGCATGGAAGATGAAAATTATCGCCGTGCGGCACATGCCTTGATGTTGCAGGAACAGGCGCCGACGCTGAAAGTGCAGGGCGTGGATCTGCAAAATTATGCGGATCGACTGATTGAACGCTACAGTAATCCAGCGTTACGCCATCGAACCTGGCAGATTGCGATGGATGGCAGTCAGAAACTCCCACAGCGTATGCTGGATTCCATTCGCTGGCATCTGAAACAGGGCAGCGCGTTCGATTTGTTGGCGCTTGGCGTCGCTGGTTGGATGCGATATGTCGGCGGTGTTGATGAGCAGGGTAATCCCATCGAAATCAGCGACCCGTTATTACCGGCCATTCAGAAGGCCGTGCAAAGTAGTGCAGAAGGGAAAGCGCGCGTGCAGTCCTTGATGGTGATTAATGCGATATTTGGTGATGATTTGCCGAACAATGCGTTGTTCACTGCAAAGGTGACGGAAGCGTATTTGTCTTTATTAGCGCATGGTGCGAAAGCGACCGTGGCGAAATATGCGGTGAAGTGATAAGTGACAGCAATGCCGCCGATGGCGGCATTCACACGCTTAGTTCATGCCGAGACGAATCAGGTCCAGAGGTGCGAGTTTTTCATCACAACCTTCAACTACTACGGTTTTACCGCGGCGGATTTGCTCTGCGGTCAGACCTTCAGTATCAATCGACAGGATCTTGCCAGTGTGACCGGTGCCGCTAACCATAACACGGCTGCCAGTAGTGATTGCGTTACGGTTACGATCGTAGGTCGTCATAGGTGTTTTCTCCTTTCTGATTTACAGTCGAAGCCCACGTAACGGGCGCAATATAAATACTCCTGTCGAGTGAATTTTTTTTTTGTTTATGATCAAGTTCACATCTTTTTTGATGCTTGCATAAACCAGAAGAAGGGGAATGAACTCTCACCCCGAATGGGATGAGAGGTAAAGAATTACTCTTCGCTGAACCAGTCGCTATTTTCCTGGCGTATTAGCTGTACGGACTCGCTAATCTCCTGCAAATGCAATGCCATTGCCTTTTCAACGGCATCACCATCATGTGTTTGCAGCGCAGAGAAAATATCCATGTGCTGGCGAAGCAGCATTTCCGGCGGCGAAACGTGGTCAAAACTCATGTAGCGCACCCGGTCAACGGTCGCTTTCAGGTTTTCAATGGTGTCCCAGGCGAGCTGACAGTCAGCAATATCGGTAAGGAGTTGATGGAAGTTGTCATCAAGTTCAAAAAAATCATCCAATTGTTTGCGCTCAATGGCAATGCGTTGCTGGTGAAGATTTTGCTCAAGTTGGTAGCACTGGCTTTCAGTGATCATGCTCGCTGCCCGCCGTGCCACCGCGCACTCAATGGCCTGTCGAATAAAACTGCCATTGCGAACCTGGGTCATGGAGATTTTATTGACGTAGCTGCCACGCTGCGGGCGAATTTGAATCAGGCCGTTTTCAGCCAGTTTAATGAAGGCTTCGCGAACCGGCTGGCGTGACACATTGAAACGAACAGAAACTTCTTTTTCCGACAATGGCGTACCTGGTGCAATCAGACAATGCACAATGTCGCGGCGAAGAATACGGTAAATTTGCTGATTGACAGGCTGTGTGGGATTAAGTTGTGTTTCGACGGTCATTCGTTATTGCTTTTGAGTGGGTTAACCGCAAGAGTCTACCACTTTTTTGTGACAAGCAATAACCCGGCGGTGAGGCCGGGTATAAAAATTAATGCCGATGGACATTCAACCCGGCATAGCTTTGGGTAACCGGCATCATTTCCAGGGTATTGATGTTAACGTGAGCGGGGAGAGTGGCTACCCACCAGACGGCTTCACTGACATCTTCTGGCGTCAGTGCAACGGTATTTTGATAGGTTTTTTCTGCTTTGCCGTCATCGCCTTTAAAGCGGACATTGGAAAATTCGGTGCCACCCACCAGCCCGGGTTCGATGTCTGTGACACGTACTGCCGTACCGTGCAGATCTGTGCGTAGATTCAGGCTGAACTGACGAACAAACGCTTTTGTCGCGCCGTAGACGTTGCCACCTGCATATGGCCAGCTACCCGCCGTTGAACCAATGTTAATAATGTGACCACGATTGCGCTCAACCATGCCCGGCAGGACTGCGCGCGTCATATACACGAGGCCCTTATTGTTGGTATCAATCATGGTTTCCCAGTCTTCAACGCTCGCTTTATGTGCAGGTTCCATACCCAGCGCCAGTCCAGCATTGTTCACCAGAATATCAATGTCACTCCACTCGGCAGGAAGCAATGCCAGCATTTCTTCAATGGCGGCGCGGTTACGGACGTCCAGTTGGGCAATATACAGATTATCGCCCAGCTCGTCTTTTAACTCCTGCAACCGCTCCTGACGACGACCAGTGGCGATAACTTTATGCCCTTGTTGAATAAAACGACGAGTAATGCATTCACCAAAACCTGCCGTTGCTCCAGTTACTAAAACGATCATCTCACTGTTCCTCAACGCTTTTGTGTGTCACTAACATAGCACGTGATGCTTAAGAGCGGGTAATACTGGTTTGCAACATTGCACTCCGTTATCAGTAAGCCTACGCTATGGAACACCTCGTTTTCAGGAGTAGAAAATGTCAACGACGAATCCTTTTCTTACGCAGAGCACGCTGCCTTATATGGCGCCCCATTTTGATCAGATTGCAAATCATCACTATCGCCCGGCATTCGACGAGGGGATGCGGCAGAAGCGGGTTGAGATAGAAGCGATAGCGTTAAACCCACAGACGCCCGATTTTACTAACACTATTCTGGCTCTTGAAAAGAGCGGGGAATTACTCACACGTGTGACCAGCGTCTTCTTCGCTATGACCTCGGCGCATACCAACGATGAATTACAGCGTCTTGATGAACAGTTCTCGGCAGAACTTGCAGAACTGGCTAATGACATTTACCTGAACGGCGAATTGTTCGCTCGGGTCGATGCCATCTGGAAGCGCCGTGAATCTCTGAGTCTTGATAGCGAATCTATTCGACTGGTCGAGGTGATTCATCAACGTTTTGTTCTTGCCGGGGCCAAACTTGCAGAGGCCGACAAAGCAAAATTAAAAGTGCTGAATACAGAGGCGGCGACCCTTATCAGTCAGTTTAACCAGCGGTTATTAGCGGCGAACAAATCCGGTGGGCTGGTGGTTGACGATATTGGGCAACTGGCGGGGATGAGTGAGCAAGATATTGCCCTGGCGGCGGATGCAGCGCGTGAGAAAGGTCTGGATAACAAGTGGCTTATCCCACTGCTGAATACCACCCAGCAACCGGCGCTTGCCGAACTGCGCGATCGCGCGACGCGTGAAAAACTGTTCACTGCGGGCTGGGCTCGGGCAGAAAAAAAAGACGCTAACGATACCCGTGCCATTATTCAACGGCTGGTGGAGATCCGCGCGCAGCAGGCGAAACTGCTTGGTTTCCCTCATTATGCTGCGTGGAAAATCGCCGACCAGATGGCAAAAACACCCGAAGCAGCACTTAACTTCATGCGTGAAATTGTCCCGGCCGCGCGTAAGCGAGCAGACGATGAACTGGCGTCTATTCAGGCGGTTATCGAAAAGCAGCAAGGCGGATTTAGCGTCCAGCCGTGGGACTGGGCATTTTATGCCGAGCAGGTAAGACGCGAGAAATTCGATCTCGATGAAGCGCAGCTCAAGCCTTATTTCGAATTGAACACAGTGTTGAATGAGGGGGTATTCTGGACTGCAAATCAGCTTTTCGGCATTAAATTTGTCGAGCGCTTTGATATACCGGTCTATCACCCGGATGTGCGCGTATGGGAAATATTTGACCATAACGGAGTCGGTCTTGCGCTATTTTACGGTGATTTCTTTGCCCGTGATTCCAAAAGCGGTGGCGCGTGGATGGGGAATTTTGTTGAGCAATCCACGCTCAATGAAACACGTCCCGTTATTTACAATGTTTGCAATTATCAGAAACCAGCGACAGGCGAACCTGCATTGTTATTGTGGGACGATGTTATAACCTTATTCCATGAATTTGGTCATACGCTGCACGGCCTGTTTGCCAGCCAACGTTATGCGACGCTTTCTGGCACCAACACGCCGCGTGATTTCGTCGAGTTCCCTTCACAAATCAACGAACACTGGGCGACAAATCCGCAGGTATTCTCTCGCTATGCGAGGCATTACCAAACCGGAGAAACCATGCCGGAAGAGTTACAACAGAAAATGCGCAATGCCAGCCTGTTCAATAAAGGCTACGAGATGAGCGAGTTACTTAGCGCTGCGCTTCTTGATATGCGCTGGCATTGTCTGGAAGAGAATGAAGCACGCCACGACGTGAACGATTTCGAACTTCGGGCGCTGGCGGCGGAAAACATGGATCTTCCCGCGGTACCGCCGCGTTATCGCAGCAGTTATTTCGCTCACATTTTTGGTGGCGGATATGCGGCGGGTTACTACGCGTATCTGTGGACGCAAATGCTGGCAGACGATGGTTATCAATGGTTTGTCGAGGAAGGCGGTTTAACGCGTGAAAATGGGCAACGTTTTCGCGACGCTATCCTTTCCAAAGGTAATAGCGAAGATTTAGAACACCTGTATCGCCAATGGCGAGGTAAGGCACCACAGATTACACCGATGCTGCAACATCGCGGCTTGAACGTATAATTCCCCATATAGCACCGGGCTACATCCAGTCCGGTGCTATATTATAATATGCTGTTCATTTCTTTTTTAGTTATCCGGGATCTGTGTACATTTGCAGAAATAATTGGATTTATAATACTGCCAAAAGCCCTAATCTTTCAGGCCATTACCTTCTTCCCTTTGGCATAATCGGCATTATATCTTCTGGCTTGAATTTAACGTGTTCTGACAGATTTAATCACTTATTTCTGTTTATTTTGTTTTAAATCACGTCGTTATATTTTTATCCATTAATTAATGTTTTTTCTATGGAATTGTTGACATAAATTTTCTTTTTTCTCGTTACAATAGAACGCACAAGGAATTGTGAAAAAGGAGTGGCAATGATCAAGAAGACAACGGAAATCGATGCTATCTTGTTAGATCTCAATAAGGCTATCGATGCCCATTACCAGTGGCTGGTGAGTATGTTTCATAGCGTGGTAGCGAGAGATACCAGTCAGCCAGAAATTACGGATAACCATTCTTATGAACTGTGCCAGTTTGGTCGGTGGCTTGATCATCATGGACCACTCGATAGTGATGAATTACCCTATGTTCGGATAATAGACTCTACCCATCAGCATATGCATAACTGTGGTCGGGAATTAATGCTGGCTATTGTCGAAAATCGCTGGCAAGAAGTTCATTTTGACGAATTTCAGGAAGGGTTGCTTTCTTTTACCGCAGCATTAACAGATTACAAAATTTATTTGCTGACTATTCGCAGCAATATGGATGTATTGACGGGATTACCTGGCCGTCGGGTGCTTGATGAATCCTTTGATCATCAATTACGTAATGCTGAACCATTGAATCTTTATTTGATGCTGCTGGATATAGACCGATTTAAATTGGTTAATGATACCTACGGGCATTTAATCGGTGATGTGGTATTACGAACCCTGGCGACTTACTTAGCCGGTTGGACGCGTGATTACGAAACGGTTTATCGCTATGGGGGTGAAGAATTTATCATCATCGTCAAAGCGGCTAATGATGACGATGCCTGTCGTGCAGGAGTCCGTATTTGCCAGTTAGTTGATAACCACGCAATTGCGCATTCTGAAGGGCATATCAACATAACCGTGACTGCTGGAGTAAGCCGCGCATTTCCTGAAGAATCACTGGATGTGGTTATAGGAAGAGCAGATAAAGCAATGTACGAAGGCAAGCAGACCGGAAGAAATCGCTGCATGTTTATTGACGAACAAAACGTGATTGCCCGAGTTTAAGCTCTGTTTAACATTCATTGAGAAAAATAATGCTACTGTGTCAAAGAACCGTTACCAGCGCAGAGAAATGCCTGATAGCGTAAAAGCAAAACACAAATCGATCCATGCAAGCATTCACCGCCGGTTTACTGGCGGTTTTTTTTTCGCCGTCAAAAATCAGGCCCCTTGCACGCAACTGTAACAAGGGGCCGGTTAGGTGAGGGATTATCTCCGTTCATTAGTCATCCCATTTGTAGCTGAAATATGCGGCCAGAAAGCCAGAAAATAAAATTATTCCCAGAACAGCTATAAAAACATTCATATTACCCAACATTATTTTCCTCCGTTTATTGTGTGGTGTGTTTCCTCGCTTACCTTAATTTTCATCTCAATGAGAAAGATATTAGCAGAGATTACCTAAACAAAGCCTGAATCAGGCGGTTATTGTGATGGGGAACGGCTGTTTTTACGATATTGAGAAGGGGATAATAAAAAACGTTGGTGAAAGTGATGACGCAATAACGCTGAATTGCCAAAACCCGTCAGCTCGGCAATTTTATCGATGTTAAAAGCCGAATTTTGCAGATAATCCTGTACTTGTATTAAGCGCTAATTGAGCAGCCAGCGGGCGGGCGTCATGCCGGTTAACGCCTCAAAACGTCTCAAAAAAGTGCGCGGACTCATATTTACCCGCTCGGCGAGGGAAGACTATGCCTTTGCCTCAGAATAATGATTAGCAAAGCCGTGCCAGTAGTGGCACGGCACGAATGTCAACAGAGTGCTGGCTGCCCCTGGGATCTGGCGTTAATACCTTTTAACATCAGCGCCCACGCGGCAATGATGACTACCGCCAGGATGATAAACAGCGAGGAAGACGGGAGAGTGGTCAGTACCACACCACTCACTAATGGATTTACCGCTGCACCCAACCAGCCTAATGACTGAGCGGAAAAATAGCTGGCTTTCATTCCAGGCGGCGCAATATGGTCAATCAACATATACTCACCGGGAGCATAAATAATTTCACCAACAGTAAATACCGCAGCTGAAATTCCCCACAATAGCAGGCTGTTTCCGGAAAAAATAAAACCGACCAGCCCGACGACAAAACAGAGTGTGCCTACCGTCATCAGCGCGCGGATGTTGGTCGGGTTAATTCGTCGCCCAACGGAATATTGCAATGTAACCACCATCGCGGCATTAACAGGCAGGACCACTGCGACCACTTTTTCAGCAAAACCACTATCCGCTATGACCATCACATATTGCGAGATACAAGAGGCAAAGGCACCGCTCACGAAAGAAGCCAGAAAGGCCGAGCAGGTGAACCACAGCAGCGCTTTATCCCGTAACAAAACCTTTGGCGACCAGACGCCGCCTGTTTCTGTGGCGATGATTTTCTCGCTGCGCTTTACCCAAATTTGAATGAAAACCATGGGAAACGCAGAGCAGATAGCTGCCAGCCAAAAGGGCAGATTGATGCTCTGCATGACTAACAGGGTGCCGAGTGGTGGGCCGACGGTCCAGCCAATGTTGAGCATGGTGTAGTTGATCGAGAAGATCTTCGTTTTGCTGGTGGATGAAAGATTGTCGGCAAACCAGGCTTTCAATACAGTGGCAAAAACGGAATAGGCGCAGTTGATGAGTGCGAAAAACAGTACCACCAGCGTGACGCTGTCCACCAGTGGAATGGCAATAAAACCGCTGGCGAAGGCCGTAATTGCCAGTAACATATAGCGTTTCTTGTCGAACTTATCCGCCAGGATACCAAAACCGAGGCTAAAAACGACACCAATAGTGAGCGCAATTGTCATCGCATAACCAATGAGATCGACACCCAGACTGTACTGGCGATTCAAGTAAATAGTCATAAATGGCAGCGTGGCACCGCGTCCGATAGTTAATAACAACGACGAGGCGAGAAGGGCGCAAGTAGAGCGTCTCAGAGATAAGTTCATTTGGCTGTCCGACAATGCATTTCGTTATGTTTTGTTTTTGAGATGTAAAGAAATAGCATGGCAAAAATCCGAAGTATAGCGACTTATTTGCCATTAATGCCGTGGTAAACGGTGATTAACGAATGAACTGTTAAAGAAAAGTAAATTCAGCTAAGTTGATTGCTGACAAAAAATGAAAATTCAGAGGCGGAAAAATGTCGCGGAAAGATGGGTTGTTGGCGCTATTAGTCGTCGTTGTATGGGGGCTTAATTTTGTGGTCATCAAAGTGGGGCTCCATAACATGCCACCGCTAATGCTGGCCGGTTTACGCTTTATGCTGGTCGCCTTCCCGGCAATCTTTTTCGTGGCGCGACCAAAAGTACCGCTGAATTTACTGCTGGGGTATGGTTTAACCATCAGTTTTGCGCAGTTTGCCTTTCTCTTTTGCGCCATTAACTTCGGTATGCCGGCAGGACTAGCCTCGCTGGTCTTACAGGCTCAGGCGTTTTTTACTATCGTGCTCGGTGCTTTTACTTTTGGCGAACGGCTGCACGGTAAGCAACTGGCGGGGATTGCGTTAGCGATTTTTGGCGTACTGGTGTTAATCGAAGATAGCTTTAACGGTCAGCATGTGGCAATGCTCGGTTTTATTTTGACCCTGGCGGCGGCATTTAGTTGGGCGAGTGGCAATATCTTCAATAAAAAGATCATGTCTCATTCATCCCGTCCGGCAGTGATGTCTCTGGTCGTCTGGAGCGCATTAATCCCGATAATCCCGTTTTTTGTCGCCTCGCTCATTCTCGATGGCGCCGAAAAAATGATTCACAGTCTGGTCACTATCGACATGACCACCATTCTGGCGTTGATGTATCTGGCATTTGTGGCGACGATAGTTGGTTATGGGATCTGGGGTACGCTGCTTGGACGCTATGAAACATGGCGTGTCGCACCATTATCATTACTGGTGCCGGTAGTCGGTCTGGCAAGTGCAGCGTTACTGCTGGATGAACGCCTAACAGGTCTGCAATTCTTAGGTGCCGTGCTTATTATGACCGGACTGTATATCAATGTGTTTGGTTTGCGGTGGCGTAAAGCGGTGAAGGTGAGAGGCTAACAAGCCCCGATATGCCGGGGCCTGAATAAACTACATGGCGTGTTGGTTATAATAGGGCACGCCCAGCGCATCCGATTTGTCACTGCCTGTACCCATGTGATTTAAATCGAACGGTGGTTGTTCCTGCGATGGGGGAACAATCACCACATCGCCACAGGAAGTAACGACCGGTTGCGAGGTTTGCTCCGCAAAGCTCTGCGCGGAAAAGAGAATAAGCGCGGTTACCATTGCGGATAAAAGTGGTTTCATAATTGCCTCAGTGACGTTGTCACATTTTTATTAACTGTTGTAATGATTCAATGGATGCAAATACCGCGACTCGCACTGCATATTGGTCATCCGATATTTATGCGGAGGAACATCAAAGTAATTTTTGAAGGTACGAGTCAGCGTTTGCTGTGACTCGAAACCATAACGTTCTGCCAGATAGAGGATGGGCTCGTTACTTTCTTTCAGCTTTTGCGCGATTTCTGTCATCTTACGGCTGCGGATGTATTGACCTAATGAATGGCCGGTTTCTTTTTTAAACATCCGTTGCAGGTGCCATTTGGAATAACCTGAACGCTCTGACACTTTTTCCAGTGACAGTGGTGATTCCAGGTTGTCCTCGATCCAGTCCAAAATGCTATGAATGGTAATAGCGTCAGTATTGCGTCTGGACATCGTCATACCTCTTTTTTTGTTTACGGCAGGACTTTCTTAAGCAAATGCTCAAGCGTTGCCACTTCGTCCGCCGTCAGGTTTTTTGTTAATTCTTGATGCAGGTCCTGGCCAACTAATTGATGGCATTGTTCACATATTGCCGCGCCGCTGCTGGTGAGTTTCACCAACACGCCGCGCTTGTCATTCGGGTTCGGCAACCGCTCAATCCAGCCTTTGCAAACCAGGCGATCCAACATGCGGGTCAGCGCGCCAAGGTCAACCGAAAGGACTTTTTTCAGCTCAACGGGAGTAATGCACGCCGCGCAGCGGATAGAGCAGAGCACCTTAAACTGTGCCGCGGTGATATCGAGCGGTGACAGATAATCGTTAAGCAGACGGTCTTTCTTCTGATTAACCATATGGATTAAGCGACCTAATGGGATGATTTCATTGAACAGGTCGCTGGTACTTTTCACAATGGTTGCCCTGGCAAGTAATTAGTTGCAGGGGATAATATTGCCCAGGCAAGTATAAGTCAAACGAATGAATCCCTCGATGCCACGATTTGCTAAATCGGTTCAAGTATTGCGCAGTGTGCTGCAAGATTAGTTAAAGAGTGAAACTTTCTCCTTGTTTACCCTTTATACTTTTCGCAGATAACTAGCGACACAGGATGACAACCACCAATGTTAGATTTGTTTAAAGCGATAGGCCTGGGGCTGGTGGTGTTATTGCCGTTAGCTAACCCGTTAACTACCGTAGCGTTGTTTCTCGGGCTTGCGGGTAACATGAACACCGCCGAACGTAATCGTCAGTCATTAATGGCCTCGGTATATGTTTTTGCCATCTTGATGGTGGCGTACTATGCCGGACAACTGGTGATGGACACATTCGGGATTTCGATTCCCGGTCTGCGTATTGCTGGCGGCTTAATTGTCGCTTTTATTGGTTTCCGTATGCTCTTCCCCCAGCAAAAAGCGATTGATTCACCGGAGGCGAAAAGCAAATCCGAAGAGCTGGAAGATGAACCCAGTGCCAACATCGCCTTTGTTCCACTGGCAATGCCAAGTACCGCTGGACCGGGGACCATTGCGATGATCATCAGTTCGGCGTCCACAGTACGTCAGAGTTCAACCTTCGCAGACTGGGTACTGATGGTTGCGCCGCCGCTGATCTTTTTTCTGGTTGCGGTCATTTTGTGGGGAAGCCTACGTAGCTCTGGCGCAATTATGCGGCTGGTGGGCAAGGGGGGAATTGAAGCGATCTCCCGCCTGATGGGCTTCTTACTGGTGTGTATGGGAGTGCAGTTTATTATTAACGGCATCCTGGAAATCATTAAAACGTACCATTAAAAAAGGCCCGAATGGGCCTTTCAACTATTGTGTCTGTTCTTCGAGTTTCACTGGCCAGCGGCGGAATATGACGATTGACCATATTAACGCAGCGAGAGCAGGCACCGCGCCAACATAGCCAATCATCGACATCGACCAGTGAAGACTCACCTGATTACCCACCAGCGCCCCGGCGCCGATACCAATATTAAATATTCCCGAAAATAGCGCCATCGCAACGTCGGTAGCATCCGGTGCCAGCGCCAGCACTTTTACCTGCATCCCAAGGCCGATGATCATCATCGCAATCCCCCAGAAAACGCTCAGTACGCCGAGGTGCATCTCACTGTTCGCCGCAGGTAACAGTAGCGCCAGGCACACCAGCAATAACGCAATTGCCGCACTCACCAGCGTAGACGCATACTGATTGCCGAGTTTGCCGAAAATCAGGCTACCAATGATGCCTGCGCCTCCGAGCATTAACAGCAATGCGGTGGCAAAATTGGCGCTGAACCCAGCTACGTTTTGCACAAAAGGCTCGATATAGCTGTATGCCGTGTAATGCGCGGTAACCACCACTACCGTCAACAAATAAATGCTCATCAATGCCGGGCGGCGGAACAGTTGCGGAAGACTTTTCAACGACCCGGAATGCTCGCTGGGGAGTAATGGAAGTAACTTAATCAGGCATAGCAGGGTGATAAGCGCTCCAATACCAATGGCAAAAAACGTCGTTCGCCAGCCGAAATATTGCCCCACAATTCGACCAATGGGTAAACCTAATACCATTGCCAGAGCTGTACCGGTAGCAATTAAACTCAACGCCTGCGCTCGTTTACCTGCTGGCGCCATGCGAATCGCCAGAGACGCCGTTATCGACCAGAAAATAGCATGTGCGAAAGCAACGCCGATTCGACTGATCACCAGAACGGTAAAGCTCCACGATAAAAATGACAGCACATGGCTGGCAATAAACACCACAAACAGGCAGATCAGCAATTTGCGGCGTTCAACCTGACTGGTCATTAGCATAAAAGGCAATGACATTAGCGCTACTACCCATGCATAAATGGTCAACATGATGCCGACCTGAGCAGTTTGCATGTGAAAACTTTGCGCAATGTCAGAAAGCAAGCCAACAGGGACAAATTCGGTAGTATTGAAGATGAAGGCGGCTACTGCCAGCGTAACTACCCGTAGCCACGCCACTTTGCGGGAAACAGTGTTTGTTGTCATAACAGATTATCGGGTGAGTTGCAAAAAGGTGATGAAATGATCTTAAAACGGTTAATGATGTGAATACAATGACTTTGTGATCTACGTCTCATTTTGCCGCTTCATGCTGTTCCAGCGATGTGTCAAGCAGTTCAATAAACGCCTCAAGCTGACGAGTCTTCGCGCCACGACGCCAGACCAGCCATGTCGTTAACCAACGCCATTGCTCACCTAATGGCCAGGCTTCTACCTGATGATGCCCCGGCATACTTTCCAGCATGGAACGAGGAATAAGCGCAATTCCCGCTCCGGCGATTACACAGGCCAGCATACCGTGATATGACTCCATCTCATGAATTGTCCCCGGCGCTGCGCCGTCGGCATGAAACCAGCTCTCAAAGTGGCGGCGATACGAGCAGTTAGCGCGGAAGGCATAGATATTACAACCATTAACCTGACTGGCGCGGGTAACGGGAGTATGTCCTTGCGGCGTAACGATCATCAACTCCTCGCGGTACACCGGCATCCCGTCAATGGCGGTATGGTTAATCGGACCATCAATAAATGCCGCATTCAGTTTTCCCTCAAGTACACCGTCCAGCATAGTTCCGGAAGGGCCAGTGGAAAGGGAAAACTGAATTTTAGGATAACGACGGTTAAATTCTGCCAGCGTAGCTGGGATGCGTACCGCTGCGGTGCTTTCCAGCGAACCGAGAGAAAACAAGCCTTGTGGCTCATCGCCAGCAACAACATTTCGCGCTTCGTCGACCAACGCGAGAATTTGTTGGCTATAGCGCAAAAAATTATGCCCGGCAGGAGAGAGACGTAAACGCTGATTCTCGCGAATAAACAGTTCAACGCCGAGTTCTGTTTCCAGCTGGCGGATACGGGTAGTCAGGTTAGATGGCACACGATGCACTTTTGCTGCCGCCTGGGTAATGCTGCCAGCCTCGGCAACGGCGTTAAACATCTCCAGTTGGGTCAGATCCATAACATTCTCGATTCGTGAATAAGTGACTTAATATTATTCATTTTCACGAAAGAGTAAATCTGCGTATCTTCACACCATAACTCACGAAGGAGATACCCGGATGACCATCACTCCGCTTACCCATGCTATTTCAATAAATCCAGCCAATGGCGAACAACTTTCTGCACTGCCGTGGGCTGGCGCTGACGATATTGAACACGCACTTCGGTTCGCGGCGGCAGGCTTTCGCGACTGGCGCGTAACAAACGTAGATTATCGCGCAGAAAAACTGCGTGATCTCGGTAAGGCTTTGCGCGCCCGTAGCGAAGAGATGGCGCATATGATTACTCGAGAAATGGGGAAACCGATCAAACAGGCGCGTGCCGAAGTGGCGAAATCGGCAAACTTGTGCGACTGGTATGCAGAGCATGGCCCGGCAATGCTGAAGAGCGAACCTACGCAGGTAGAAAATCAGCAAGCGGTTATTGAATATCGTCCTATGGGGACGATCCTGGCGATTATGCCGTGGAACTTTCCGTTATGGCAGGTGATGCGAGGGGCTGTTCCCATTATCCTGGCAGGTAACGGTTATTTGCTTAAGCATGCGCCAAATGTGATGGGCTGTGCACAGTTAATTGCTCAGGTCTTTAACGATGCAGGTATCCCACAAGGCGTATATGGCTGGTTGAATGCCGACAATGACGGTGTAAGCCAGATGATTAAAGACCCGCGCATTGCTGCTGTTACAGTCACCGGAAGTGTCCGTGCGGGAGCAGCCATTGGCGCGCAGGCTGGGGCGGCGCTGAAAAAATGTGTGCTTGAACTGGGCGGTTCCGACCCGTTTATTGTGCTTAACGATGCCGATCTGGACCTGGCCGTGAAAGCCGCGGTTGCCGGACGTTATCAGAATACCGGGCAGGTTTGTGCAGCAGCAAAACGCTTTATCCTCGAAGAGGGGATTGCCTCTGCATTTACCGAACGTTTTGTGGCGGCGGTATCGGCGTTGAAAATGGGCGATCCGAGTCATGAGGAAAACGACCTCGGACCGATGGCGCGTTTCGATTTGCGTGATGAGCTACATCATCAGGTTGAAAAATCACTGGCACAGGGCGCCCGTCTGTTACTCGGAGGGGAAAAGGTAGCAGGCGCAGGAAACTACTATCCGGCAACGGTTCTGGCAGACGTCACGCCAGAAATGACCGCGTTTCGTGAAGAATTGTTTGGACCCGTCGTGGCAATCACCATTGCGAAAGATGCTGAACATGCGCTTAAACTGGCTAATGACAGCGAGTTTGGACTTTCAGCAACCATTATTACCTCTGATGAAGCACTGGCGAAACAAATGGCAGCACGTCTGGAATGTGGAGGGGTGTTTATCAATGGTTTCAACGCCAGTGATGCACGGGTAGCGTTTGGCGGTGTGAAGAAGAGCGGCTTTGGTCGTGAACTTTCCCATTTTGGGTTACATGAGTTCTGTAATATCCAGACGGTATGGAAAGACCGGATCTGACGTCACATATTTAGCTCTGTTATACTCGCAGGTCTTTTCAGACCTGCGAGCAAGGAGCAGAGAGTGGCAGTCGCCATGGATAATGCAATTTTAGAAAACATTTTGCGGCAAGTACGTCCGCTAATTGGTCAGGGGAAAGTCGCGGATTATATTCCGGCACTGGCAACGGTAGAGGGTTCCCGACTGGGCATTGCTATCTGTACCGTTGACGGACAGCTTTTTCAGGCCGGAGACGCGCAAGAGCGTTTTTCAATTCAGTCTATTTCCAAAGTGCTCAGCCTCGTTGTTGCAATGCGTCATTACTCCGAAGAAGAGATTTGGCAACGTGTGGGCAAGGATCCGTCGGGATCGCCTTTCAATTCCCTGGTGCAACTTGAAATGGAGCAGGGTATTCCACGAAATCCTTTTATTAATGCCGGTGCGCTGGTGGTCTGCGACATGCTGCAAGGGCGATTAAGCGCCCCACGGCAACGTATGCTGGAAGTGGTGCGTGGACTAAGCGGTGTGTCTGATATTGCCTACGATACGGTGGTAGCGCGTTCAGAGTTCGAGCATTCTGCGAGAAATGCGGCGATAGCCTGGCTGATGAAGTCGTTTGGCAATTTCCATCATGATGTGACAACAGTACTGCAAAACTACTTTCACTACTGTGCACTAAAAATGAGCTGCGTTGAGCTGGCCCGAACGTTTGTCTTTCTGGCAAATCAGGGGAAGGCTATTCATATCGATGAGCCCGTGGTGACGCCAATGCAGGCGCGACAAATTAACGCGCTGATGGCAACCAGTGGTATGTACCAGAACGCGGGCGAGTTTGCCTGGCGGGTGGGACTTCCGGCGAAATCTGGCGTTGGTGGCGGTATTGTGGCGATCGTCCCACATGAAATGGCCATTGCGGTCTGGAGTCCGGAACTGGATGACGCAGGTAACTCTCTTGCCGGTATTGCAGTACTTGAACAATTGACGAAACAATTAGGACGCTCGGTTTACTAATGCAGTCTCTTGATCCACTCTTCGCGCGTTTATCCCGTTCAAAATTTCGCTCCCGCTTTCGTTTAGGCGTGAAGGAGCGTCAGTATTGTCTGGAGAAGGGCGCGCCGGTTATCGAACAACATGCGGCGGATTTTGTCGCTAAACGTCTTGCCCCGGCCTTACCGGCGAACGATGGCAAGCAAACTCCCATGCGCGGGCATCCGGTGTTTATTGCCCAGCATGCTACAGCAACATGTTGTCGCGGCTGTCTGGCTAAGTGGCACAACATTCCGCAAGGTGTTTCGTTAAGTGAGGAACAACAACGTTATATTGTGACGGTTATCTACCACTGGCTGGTTATTCAGATGAATCAGCCATAAGAATGTCAGATTTCGACAAAGCCGTATCGGATTAATATCTTTATTTGTCACCGCTGCCAGTGAACATGCTATCCTTTATGAGAATTTACTTATTGCGTTAAAATAATTGCAGCCTGCAATTGTATGGACAGATAATTAATGCGTGTACACCCCATCTCAACTTTCCATTTGTTCCTGGAAGGCCATTTGCTACGTAATAGCATCGCGATTTTTGCGCTAACCACGCTGTTCTATTTTGTTGGTGCAGAGTTACGTCTGGTTCATGAACTCTCTCTCTTCTGGCCGCTGAATGGTGTGATGGCAGGGGTTTTTGCCCGGTATGTCTGGCTCAATCGACTGCATTACTATGCAATCAGTTACGTGGCGATGCTGGCTTATGATGCGATGACTACCGAATGGGGTTTAGTTTCACTGGTCATCAACTTGTCCAATATGATGTTTATTGTGACCGTGGCTCGGTTAGTGGTGAGGGATAAGCGACTGGGGAAAAATAAGTATGAGCCAGTAAGTGCCTTACGCTTGTTTAATTATTGCCTTATAGCCGCATTATTATGCGCAATTGTCGGGGCGGTTGGTTCAGTAAGTATTGATAGTCTGGATTTCTGGCCCTTACTTGCTGACTGGTTTAGCGAACAGTTTTCGACGGGCGTGTTAATTGTTCCGTGTATGTTGACGCTGGCGATCCCCAGGGCGTTGCCACGCTTTAAAGCAGAACAGATGATGCCGTTTATTGCGCTCATTGTATCGGTCATTGCCTCGGTAGTGATTGGCGGTGCGGGGAGTCTGGCGTTCCCATTGCCTGCATTGATCTGGTGTGCGGTACGCTATACCCCGCAGGTAACGTGTTTGCTGACTTTTTTGACGGGAGCGGTGGAAATCGTACTGGTGGCAAATTCGGTGATAGATATCGCCGTCGGTTCGCCGTTCTCTATCCCACAAATGTTCTCCGCTCGTCTGGGGATTGCTACCATGGCAATTTGCCCAATCATGGTTTCCTTTAGCGTGGCGGCAATTAATTCGCTGGTTAAGCAAGTTTCTCTGCGTGCCGATTTTGATTTTCTCACCCAGGTTTACTCGCGCTCAGGTCTTTTTGAGGCGTTAAAAAATTCGTCACTACAACAGACACAACATCTGACGGTGATGCTGCTTGATATCGACTATTTCAAAAGCATAAACGACAACTATGGTCATGAATGTGGCGATAAAGTTTTAAGCGTGTTTGCCCGGCATATACAGAAGATAGTTGGTGATAAGGGGCTGGTGGCGCGGATGGGCGGCGAAGAATTTGCGGTTGCAGTGCCTTCAGTGAATCCTGTGGATGGTCTGCTGATGGCGGAAAAAATCCGTAAAGGCGTAGAAATGCAACCGTTTATCTGGCAACAAAAAACGCTTTACTTGACGGTTAGCATTGGTGTCGGAAGTGGAAGTGCAACATTTCGTACGTTAATCGATGATTTCAACAAACTAATGGTAGAAGCCGATACTTGTCTTTATCGCTCGAAAAAAGACGGGCGAAATCGTACCAGCACTATGCATTATGGCGAGGAAGTTGTCTGACAAATTTGCGAGTTTTTGTGGGGAACATCTAATTTGTTCTACCAATTTGGACATTTTCCACTTTTACCTCGAGTCATGATTACAAGCTTTAACTTTCCGGAACCTTGACCAGCAGCACATTTTTCGCCAAAAACCGTGAATTGTTCACCGCGAGTTGATCAAAACAGGGGTTCAGCGTATTAAAGTTTGCTAACCTGTCGTACCAATTCAAACAGGTTGTATGACTAATCAAAAGGGAACCCATTGTGAAAACACTAAATCGTCGCGATTTTCCCGGTGCACAGTATCCAGAACGTATCATTCAGTTTGGTGAAGGTAACTTCCTGCGTGCCTTTGTAGACTGGCAAATTGATCTCCTGAATGAGCACACCGATCTGAATTCTGGTGTGGTCGTAGTTCGTCCGATTGAAACTTCATTCCCGCCGTCACTGAGCACTCAGGATGGTCTGTACACCACCATCATTCGTGGTTTGAATGAGAAGGGCGAAGCGGTTAGCGATGCGCGTCTGATTCGTTCTGTTAATCGTGAAATCAGCGTCTACAGTGAATACGATGAATTCCTGAAACTGGCGCACAACCCGGAAATGCGCTTTGTTTTCTCTAACACCACCGAAGCAGGTATCAGCTACCATGCAGGCGACAAATTTGATGACGCGCCAGCGGTAAGCTATCCGGCAAAACTGACTCGCCTGTTGTTCGAACGTTTTAGCCATTTCAACGGTGCGCTGGATAAAGGTTGGATCATCATCCCGTGTGAACTGATCGACTATAATGGCGATGCGCTGCGTGAACTGGTTCTGCGCTACGCGCAGGAGTGGGCGCTACCAGAAGCATTTATTCAATGGCTGGAGCAGGCTAACAGCTTCTGTTCAACGCTGGTGGACCGTATCGTTACCGGTTATCCGCGTGATGAAGTGGCGAAACTGGAAGAAGAACTGGGGTATCACGATGGTTTCCTCGATACCGCTGAACACTTTTACCTGTTTGTGATTCAGGGGCCGAAATCTTTAGCTTCAGAACTACGTCTGGACAAATATCCGCTCAACGTATTGATTGTTGACGATATTAAGCCATACAAAGAGCGTAAGGTTGCAATCCTGAACGGTGCGCATACGGCGTTGGTGCCAGTTGCGTTCCAGGCAGGGCTGGATACTGTAGGCGAAGCAATGAACGATGCTGAAATTTGCGCATTCGTTGAGAAAGCCATCTACGAAGAAATTATTCCGGTACTGGATTTGCCTCGTGATGAACTGGAATCTTTCGCCAGTGCAGTCACCGGGCGTTTCCGTAACCCGTACATTAAGCATCAGCTGCTTTCCATCGCGCTCAACGGTATGACCAAGTTCCGTACCCGAATTCTGCCGCAGTTGCTGGCAGGACAGAAGGCGAACGGTAAACTTCCGGCCCGACTGACCTTCGCGCTAGCGGCATTGATTGCATTCTATCGAGGAGAACGTAACGGGGAAGCGTATCCGGTACAGGATGATGCCCACTGGCTGGAACGTTATCAGCAACTCTGGAGCCAGCATCGTGACCGTATCATCGACACCCAGGAGCTGGTCGCTATTGTGCTGGCAGAAAAAGACCACTGGGAACAGGACCTGACGCAAGTGCCTGGCCTGGTCGAACTGGTTGCTAATGACCTGGATTCCATTCTGGAAAAAGGGATGCGCGAAGCTGTACGTCCGTTGTGCTAAATAGCTTCGTTATCTGAACCCGGTTTCGACCGGGTTTCTTATTTAACTATTTTAGTTACAACATCCCATATGCTGATTATCATAACCAGGTGCCATATGTAGCACCTGTAAATGTTGTAGTCTTGTAGGTAATTTGTAAGTACTGTCTTGAGAATGTGATCGTAATCACGTTTAATAGGGCGACTTGTCCACGCCTGAAGATAACCATGATCGTTCGTCCACAACAACACTGGCTGCGCCGTATTTTTGTCTGGCACGGTTCAGTATTATCCAAGATATTCTCGCGCTTACTACTCAATTTTCTCTTTTCTATCGCTGTTATTTTCATGCTGCCCTGGTACACGCATTTGGGCATCAAATTCACCCTCGCACCGTTCAGCATTCTTGGTGTCGCCATCGCCATCTTTCTGGGTTTTCGTAATAACGCGGGGTACGCCCGTTACGTTGAAGCGCGAAAACTTTGGGGGCAGTTGATGATTGCTTCACGGTCATTATTGCGTGAGGTAAAAACGACATTGCCGGATTCGGCAAGGGTAAGGGAGTTTGCCCGACTGCAAATCGCCTTCGCCCACTGTTTACGCATGACGTTACGCAAACAACCACAGGCGGAAGTGCTGGCACATTATCTCAATGCCGAAGATCTTCAGCGTGTACTGGCTTCGAACTCTCCAGCTAACCGTATCTTGTTGATAATGGGGGAGTGGTTGGCGGTTCAGCGCCGCAATGGACAACTTTCAGATATTCTGTTTATTAGCCTCAACGATCGGCTTAATGATATTTCAGCGGTTCTGGCAGGCTGCGAGCGCATTGCCTATACGCCAATTCCCTTTGCCTACACCCTGATTTTGCATCGTACCGTTTATCTGTTTTGTATCATGCTGCCGTTCGCGCTGGTCGTGGACCTGCATTACATGACGCCTTTTATCTCTGTGCTGATTTCCTACACTTTTATTTCGCTGGATTGTCTGGCGGAAGAATTGGAAGATCCGTTCGGTACTGAAAACAATGATTTACCGCTGGATGCCATCTGCAACGCTATTGAAATTGACCTGTTACAGATGAACGATGAAGCAGAAATTCCAGCAAAAATTCTTCCCGATCGCCATTACCAGCTGACGTGATAATTACTCCGTACGTCGGGCAACAATAAACAGTCGCGGGAATGCCAGCAGTATCTGTCCGTTCTCTTGCAGTGGATACTGCTCTTCCAGCATCTGATGGTAGCGTGTAAGAAAATGCTGCTGTTCGCTCTCAGTCAGATCCTGCAACCACGGACGTAATCCGGTTGCGGTCACCCAATCGATAATCGCCTGGTGCGACGGCATCTGGTGATAGTAAGTGGTTCGCCAGATATCAATCTCGCATCCGGCTTCGCTCAAAATATCGTAGTAAGCATGAACGCCAGCCAGCGGCTCACGCCCGCGATCCGGATAATTTTGTTCCCAGGCGACTTCGCGCATCAGCACATGGGTCGGCTCCAGCCAGTTATCTGGCATCTGTACTGCCAACACACCATGGAGATTAAGTAACGAAACCAGATGAGGAAACAATTCGTAGTGGTCGGGCAGCCATTGCAATGAGGCATTAGCGAAAATCAGATCCAGTGCCTGTTTAGGTTGCCAGTTGCGGATATCTGCTTCCACAAACTGGCAGTCCGGCAAAGCACTGCGCGCTTCGGCAATCATCGCCGGAGACGAGTCGATGCCCGTTATCCTGGTCGCAGGCCAACGTTGATGCAGCAGGGCGGTGCTGTTACCTGGGCCACAGCCAAGATCGGCAACGTATTCGACATTTTCCAACGGCACTCTGGCAAGCAGCTCCACCGCCGGACGCGATCGTTCAGCGGCAAAGTGCAGATATAAAGAGGGGTTCCAGTCAGACATTTTTTTACTCCCGTCAGCGCGTTACCCCAATTGTAGATAAAACTGATGAATTCGCCTCACGGCATCAACCCATTGAACACACGTTTTTTACGCGGCCCGGTCATTAGCTCTTCAAGTTTCGCGACACAGGTTTTGTAGTGGGTCGTGGTTTTATGGAACGCCACTGCGTCTTCATCTTTATAGGCTTCGTAAATATAAAAGCGCGAATTCACTTCCGGGTCCTGTAAGACATCGAAGCGCAAATTACCTTCTTCCTGTACCGAGCCCAGGTGGTTCTGGCGAAAGACCTCGATAAACTCGTCAACCTTGTCTTCATGAACGTTAATTTCAACCAGTGTGACGTGCATGATTCTTCTCCTTAAATCCGCAGTTACTGTTTTTCACTCAAATAGAGTTCATATGCCCGATCAGCCGTTTCGTTATGGTGAACCACCGCCTGTACGGCTTTCATCATCGCCACCGGATGGTCAGACTGGAAAATATTACGCCCCATATCCACACCAGAAGCGCCCTGATCGATAGCCTGCCAGCACATTTCCAGCGCCTCGCGCTCCGGTAATTTTTTACCGCCAGCAATAACAATGGGTACCGGACATCCGGCAACAATCCGTTCAAAACCTTTATCGACATAATAGGTTTTGATAATTTGCGCCCCCATTTCAGCGGCGATTCGAGTCGCGAGCGAGAAATAACGCTGATCGCGCACCATATCTTTGCCCACGCCAGTGACTGCCATGGTCGGCATTCCCACTTTCATTCCAGCATCGACCAGCTGAATAATATTTTTGATCGACTGATGTTCATATTCGCTGCCGATATAAATCTGCGCCGCCACCGCACAACTGTTCAGGCGCACGGCGTCATCCATCGATAACGCCACTGCTTCATTACTTAATTCCGCAAGGATAGAGTTCGCACCTGACGCCCGCAGTACCACTGGTTTATTGGTCGCCGGGGGCACTACGCTACGCAAAATACCGCGCGTACACATTAATACATCGGCATGTTCAAACAGTGGGGCGATATTTATATCGATGCGTTCAAGTCCGGTAGTCGGCCCTTGAAAATAACCATGGTCAAAGGCCAGCATCACGGTTTTACCCGTTTTCGGATTAAATATCCGCGATAAACGAGACTGCATTCCCCAATCCAGCGCACCGCAACCTTTCAGGGTAAAAGGGATATTTTGTTGCGGTTGATCGGTGCGAAAATCTTTACCATCTTTAATATCGTCTAAATCTGCCATAACTTACTCCGGTTAAGTAATGCACATCAGAAATCGTATTTGCCGATATTTTCTTTATTGAAAACCACGCGCTCTGGTAACAGTACGATGCCATTACCATCCGCTTCGTAGTCATAGCCCTGAACGCTGTTTGGCGAGACTTCAACCTGACCTACGCCCTGAATATCCAGCTTGTCGCCCGTTTTCATTGATCCTTTTTTCAATAATGCATCCGCGACATAGACCGAAATTTTGCCTTGCTGAACCACATCCCACAGGCCAAATTCTTTCACCGTGCCGCGCTCTACATACGGACGCATCACGTTTGGCGTACTGAATCCCACAATCGCGACTTTGTCATTTTTAAGGTTTTCAGCGGCTTGCGCGGCGGCGGGCAGGGCGTTGGCGTCGGGGGCGATAATGGCGTCGAGATCGCTATACGCTTTTAATATGCCTTCTGCGGTTTGTAACGATTTAGTGGCATCGTTATAGCCAAACTGCGTAGTGACAATTTCCCAGCCTGGATGCTCTTTGGCGATTTTCGCTTTCGCTTCTTTCACCCACTGGTTTTGGTCCGTAACGGTGGGGCTGGAATAGAAAAACGCGACTTTGGCTTTGTCTTTATTCACCTGGCGCGCCGCCATATCCACCAACATACCTCCCAACTGGGCGGGCGTTCCCTGGTTAATGTAGTAAGAACGGCACTCCGGTTTGGTATCAGAGTCCCAGGTCAGCACTCTCACACCACGTTGCATGGCGCGTTTCAGTGCCGGGCATAAACCATCTGGCGAAACCGCAGAAACGATAATGGCGTTATATCCCTGATTGACGAAGTTATTAATCAACTGTACCTGACCAGAAACACTGGGTTCTGTTGGCCCATCGTAGGTCACATCAACGCCCAGCTCTTTACCCGCTTGTTGTGCGCCGTTGCCACCGCTGGTAAAAAATCCCACGCCAACCAGTTTGGGAATAAATGCAATACGCTCTGCGGCCTGCACATTCATAGAGATTGCGGCAATACCAAAGGCGCTAAGTAAGGCGATTTTCTTAAGGCGATGAAGTGTCATGAAGATATCCTTTATGGCAATGGGTTATTGGCCCGACGCGCCAGCCACTCTTTAATTTGCTGGCGATGCAGGCTAACGGAACGACCTACGACAACGACGATAAGCAGCGCACCGGAAAGGGCGCTGGACACCTGATTTGGCACTCCTGCCATTTGCAAACCTTGTTGCAAATATCCCACTAATAAAACCGCAATGGCGGTGCCGATAATGGAACCGGAACCACCATAAATATTGGCACCGCCAAGCACCACGGCGGTGATGGCGGGCATCAGAAACGACGCACCGAGATCGGAACGTGCTGAACCAAAATACGACACCAGCAGCACAGCGGCGACCGCAGACGCCAGCCCCGTCATGGCATAGAGCGCACATAAGGTGCGGTTAACTGGAATCGCGCTATAAAGCGCCACACGCGGGCTTTGCCCAATCAAAAACACGTTACGTCCGGCATGAGTTTTATGCAGCCACAGCCAGAAAACGAGGAGACATATCAGGAAGATAATCAGCGGAACGGGGAGTCCCAGCACATCCAGGTTAGCGAAATCTGTAAACGCCATCGGGAATCCACCAATACCTTCGTACCCCGTCGCTCCGGCCATCCCGGAAAGCAGCAGAGCGCTTCCGGCAAACAGATACAGCGTGCCAAGCGTAATCACCAGCGGGTTAACTTTGGTATAGATAATTAATCCGGCGTTAATCAGCCCGCACAATGCGCCGAGCAGAAAGGTCAGAAGAATCGCCAGCGGCATCGGCACACCACTTTGAAACAGTACGCCTAATGCAATGGCGCACAAGCCGATGGTCGAACCAAACGAAATATCGATCCCGCCACTGACAATCACCATCGTCAGCGGTAGGGCGACAATGCCAATGCAGATAAAGTCACTGGTGCTGAACAGCAACATATTGAGATCTAACATCCGTGGGTTAATTGCACCAAATGCGACGATCTCAATAACCAGCAGTGCGGCAAGGGCCAGTTCCCAACCGTAGCGAATACGCATTACGCGGCCTCCCGTTTTTTACCTGACGGAGCGGGTTTAACGGATGGCGGTGGCGTCATAAAGCGGGCATATTTTTGCCGCCGCAGATTACGTTCCAGCGCGCAACGCAGGCGCCCATCAAACACCAGCACCGCCAGCAGAACCAGGCCCGCGATAAAATCATTCCACCATGCCGGAATGCGCAACAGCACCAGTACGCTATCGATCTGCGTCAAGAACCAGGCACCGAGTACCGCACCGATGATCGCACCGGAACCGCCGAGCAAACTAATGCCGCCCAGCACGCAGGCTGCAATCGCTTTCATCTCCAACCCGGTACCGGTCTGGTTGGGGATAAAACCAATCTGCGAAGCAAACACAATCCCCGCCAGTGCCGCCATGCAGCCGTTCAACGAAAATGCCACAATCCGAATGGCTTCCGTACGAACGCCCAGTTGACGAGCGCCCTGCAAATTATCGCCCGTGGCATAAAAACTGCGTCCAAACGCCGTCTTCGCCAGCAGCCAGGCCATAAATGCCACCAGAATTATCGTCAACCAACCAATCGCGGAAACGCCAAACAGTAGCGGGGCGGAGAGTTGTTTCAGTTCGGCGGGTAACCCTTCAATCCATTTTCCGCCAGTCCACAGCAGCATGATGCCTCTGTACAATCCTAATGTACCGAGCGTGGCGACAATGGCTGGGATCTTTAGCCACGCGACCAGGACACCGTTGAAAAATCCCGCGAGCAAGCCGAGCAGTAACGTCGCGACACAAGCAACAGGCAGTGAATACCCGGCGTTCAGTAATATCCCCAACAGCACCGCGCACATCCCCGTAATTGAGCCTACCGAAACATCAATATTGCGCGTCAGCATCACCAGCGTCGCGCCCATTGCCAGCAGGATCAGGATTTGTGCGCTGCTATAAACCATGGTCAGCGTTTGCAGACTTAAATACTGACGGTCGAGAAAACCGGGTAATACAAACAGCAGCACCACCGCCAGCAGTGCCGTGATTTCACGGTTGTTCTGAATAAACTTCAGCATGACGCCTCCTGACGCTGACTATCGCCGAAGGCAACGCGCATAATGGTCTCGACATTAATATCGCGCCCGGTCAGTGCCGAGTGGGTAATTTCACCCTGATGCATCACATACACGCGGTCAGCCATCAGTTCGATCTCTTCCAGATCGGAGGAGATAAGCAGCACGGCCACATTTTGTGCGGCGATGCTGCGCAACAGCTGGTAGATATCATTACGGGCCGAGACATCCACGCCGCGCGTCGGCTCATCGACAATCAATACTTGCGGCGAAGCTTCCATGCATTTGGCAATCAGGATTTTTTGCTGGTTGCCACCGGATAAAGTTCGTGCAGCTTGTTCCGGTTGGTTTAATTTAATATTCAGCGCGCGACGATATCGCTCCAGTGTGGCGTTATCTTTCGCGGTTTTTGCCCAGAATCCGCGTTGATTATGGGTGAGGGCGCAGACGTTCCACGCCAGCGAAGCATCGAGATTCAATCCTGAGGACTGGCGATCTTCTGGTAGATAAACCAGACCGCGATGCAAACGTTCTCCGGTAGATAATTTATTGATCTCTTTACCATTCAATATGATGCGCCCGCCACGAAAAGGTCGCAGACCATACAACGTTTCTGCCAGTTCAGTGCGCCCGGCCCCCACTAGCCCAGCCAGGCCAAGAATTTCTCCGGCATTCAGCGTAAAACTGACATTCATAAAACCTTCGCCAGTCAGATTTTCCAGCGCCAGTACCGATGTTCCAGCTGCATGTTGTGGGCGATTACCGGGCAACTCCAGCCATAACTTTTGACTGGCTGAGAGAGATTTTTCTCGCGTTGCTGGCGTAATGGCCTGAATGATGTCGTCGGTAGACAGCTCGCTGGTTTTGCCACTTAACGCAATAGTTCCGTCGCGCATCACGCTAATCCGATCGGCAATCTGGCGAATTTCCGGCAGCTTATGTGAGATAAAAACAATACCCACGCCAGTGGCGAGTAGTTCCCGCAAACGGCCAAACAAGCGTTCGGTTTCCGCAGGGGTAAGCGACGCTGTAGGTTCATCGAGAATAAGAATTTGCGAATCGCGCATCAGACCGCGCAGGATTTCCACCATTTGTCGGTCGGCAACATCCAGTGAGCCCGCCAGACTATGGAGATCAAACTGGCAGCCCAGAGCCGCCAGCAAGTTCTTCATCTTTTGCATGGAGAGCTGTTTTTTTGCCAGCCCAAACAGGATGTTTTCTTTTATCGACAGGCTTGGGAAAAGCAGCGGTTCCTGGGGAACGAGATAAATACCCAACTGATGAGCATGAACTGGCGTTAATCTGGTGTAGTTGTTGCCACCAATCTCCAGCGTACCGCTATCAGCAGGGGTAATACCGGCGATGATTTTCATTAGCGTCGATTTACCCGCGCCGTTACCGCCGAGCAGGGCGTGGACTTCCCCCTGATGCAACGTAAAATCAATACCTTTCAGGACATTAACCCCTGAATACTGTTTATAAACCGAGCGGGCGCAAAGTAGCGGTAACGCGCAGGTATCACTCGTTTGCATATTTCCCCCATTCAGTTTTGTAGGTGAGTTTTGAACAAATGTGTTTCTACTTTTAATTTGTTCATAACCTTAGGTGGGCATTGCACATATTTCCGACGAATAGATCACAATTTATGCTATTTTGATTTTTATGGTTGCGTTTGTTCATGCTCGTTTGACCAAACTGTGGTTGCTATCACAGATATAAATGCGCAAGAACTGAACAATTGCATTAAAGGTTTAAATATGTTCAAAGTGAAGAATGAATTATGACAATCAACGATTCGGCAATTTCAGAACAGGGAATGTGCGAAGAAGAACAGGTCGCGCGGATCGCGTGGTTTTACTATCACGACGGGCTGACCCAGAGCGAGATCAGCGATCGCCTCGGGCTAACGCGTTTGAAAGTGTCGCGGTTACTGGAGAAAGGGCATCAGTCCGGCATTATTCGCGTGCAGATTAATTCTCGCTTTGAAGGCTGCCTGGAATATGAGACGCAATTACGTCGCCAGTTTTCATTACAGCATGTGCGGGTGATCCCTGGACTCGCAGATGCAGATGTCGGCGGGCGCTTAGGAATCGGTGCAGCGCATATGTTGATGGGATTGCTCCGGCCACAGCAAATGCTGGCGATTGGCTTTGGCGAGGCAACGATGAACACGCTGCAACGCTTAAGTGGTTTTATTTCGTCACAGCAAATCCGCCTGGTCACGCTCTCCGGTGGCGTCGGCTCTTATATGACAGGCATCGGGCAACTTAATGCAGCGTGCAGCGTCAACATCATTCCGGCGCCATTACGGGCATCTTCGGCTGAAATTGCCCGAACGCTGAAAAATGAAAACTGCGTCAATGATGTCCTGTTAGCCGCGCAAGCTGCGGATGTGGCCATTGTCGGCATTGGCGCCGTGAATCAAAAAGAGGATGCGACGATTATTCGCTCCGGTTATATCAGCCAGGGCGAACAGTTAATGATTGGTCGAAAAGGGGCCATTGGCGATATTTTAGGTTACTTTTTTGACGCTAAAGGTGACGTTGTCACGGATATCAAAATACATAACGAACTGATTGGCTTACCTTTAACCGCGATGACAACCATTCCAATTAGAGTAGGTGTCGCAGGGGGCGAAAATAAAGCCGAAGCGATCGCCGCTGCGATGAAAGGCGGCTACATCAACGCGCTGGTTACCGACCAGGATACTGCCGCTGCGATTTTACGTGGTTAATTTAGCATCACCTTATTACCGGGAACGATGGAGAACGTATAGAGGAACAGACAGAACGCTTAAGCCGAGGACAATCTAATGGCTCGACTCTTTACCCCTTCAGAATCAAAGCATTACCTGATGGCGCTGGACGCAGGCACCGGAAGTATTCGGGCTGTGATTTTCGACCTGGAAGGCAATCAAATCGCGGTAGGACAGGCGGAGTGGCGGCATCTGGCAGTACCTGACGTTCCCGGTTCAATGGAATTTGATCTGAATAAGAACTGGCAACTGGCGTGCGAATGTATGCGCCAGGCGTTACATAATTCAGGTATCGCGCCGGAATATATTGCTGCCGTTTCGGCATGTTCGATGCGCGAAGGCATTGTTTTATATAACAATGAAGGAACACCGATCTGGGCCTGCGCCAATGTGGATGCCAGAGCGGCGCGGGAAGTCAGCGAACTAAAAGAACTGCATAACAATACCTTTGAAAACGAAGTGTATCGCGCGACCGGACAAACGTTGGCTTTAAGCGCCATTCCCAGATTACTTTGGCTGGCGCATCATCGTTCTGATATCTACCGACAAGCGTCGACCATCACCATGATCAGCGACTGGCTGGCCTATATGTTAAGTGGGGAGCTGGCGGTCGATCCGTCTAACGCAGGCACCACGGGACTTCTTGATCTAACCACCCGTGACTGGAAACCTGCATTGCTGGATATGGCCGGACTGCGGGCTGATATTCTTTCTCCTGTCAAAGAAACCGGCACATTGCTGGGCGTGGTAAGTTCACAAGCTGCGGAACTTTGCGGCCTGAAGGCTGGCACTCCGGTGGTCGTGGGAGGAGGGGACGTGCAACTCGGTTGCCTTGGGTTAGGCGTTGTGCGTCCGGCACAAACCGCTGTTCTTGGCGGCACATTCTGGCAGCAAGTTGTAAACTTAGCCGCGCCGGTAACCGATCCAGAAATGAACGTGCGCGTTAATCCCCATGTTGTTCCTGGCATGGTACAAGCTGAATCTATTAGCTTTTTTACCGGACTCACCATGCGCTGGTTCCGCGATGCCTTTTGTGCCGAAGAAAAACTGATTGCCGAACGTTTAGGTATCGACACCTATACGCTGCTGGAAGAGATGGCCAGTCGGGTGCCGCCTGGGTCGTGGGGCGTGATGCCGATATTCTCCGACAGAATGCGCTTTAAAACCTGGTATCACGCTGCGCCTTCCTTTATTAACTTGTCCATTGACCCGGATAAATGTAACAAAGCGACATTGTTCCGTGCGCTGGAAGAAAATGCGGCGATTGTATCAGCGTGTAACTTGCAGCAAATTGCTGATTTTTCTAATATTCATCCCACATCGTTAGTCTTTGCAGGCGGAGGTTCAAAAGGGAAATTATGGAGTCAAATTCTCGCTGATGTCGCGGGATTACCCGTTAATATTCCGGTGGTCAAAGAAGCCACCGCATTAGGATGTGCCATTGCCGCTGGCGTCGGTGCCGGGGTTTATTCATCAATGGCAGAAACTGGAGAACGTCTTGTACGCTGGGAACGAACGCATACACCAGACCCAGAAAAGCATGAACTTTATCAAGATTCACGCGATAAGTGGCAGGCTGTATATCAGGATCAACTGGGGCTGGTTGATCACGGACTGACGACATCGTTATGGAAAGCGCCTGGGTTATAGTTTTATTGACAGCCACATCCTGATAACCGTGGCTGTTAATTTTTGAGCATCGGTATTCCTATTTCTTTTCAACCGGCGCATCAGCGCCGTTTTTTAAATTCTCCCTTTTATCCGCGATCGCGGATATCGCAGCATTTATCCCGTATAGCGGATAAAATGCGTTTACAGATTGACTTTATCCTCACTAAGGGATAAAACGGACAATATCCCCTTAAGCGGATAAACTTTCTGTGGACGTATGGCATGATAAGCTTTCCGATGATCTATAGCCCAACGCAATTAGCGAATGCAATGAAACTGGTTCGTCAGCAAAATGGCTGGACGCAGAGCGAGCTGGCGAAAAAAATCGGCATCAAGCAGGCGACGATTTCGAATTTCGAGAATAATCCCGATAACACCACGCTGACGACATTTTTTAAGATATTACAGTCACTTGAACTCTCAATGACGCTATGCGACACGAAAAACGCTGCGCCAGAATCAACAGAACAGCAAGATCTGGAGTGGTAATGCCTAAACTTGTCACTTGGATGAACAACCAGCGCTGACGGAGGCCCTGGCATCGCGCGGATCATGGCGTTTTTAATGGGGTCCAGCGAGGCGCTTCGCGATCGTTATGATTTTATGAAATTCCAGGTATTCCAGTGGTTGATTGGCGCGACGGACGGCCATGCGAAAAATTTTTCGGTTTTTATCCAGGCCGGTGGCAGTTATCGACTCACGCCATTTTACGACATCATTTCAGCATTTCCGGTATTGGGTGGCGCGGGAATACACATCAGCGATCTCAAACTGGCAATGGGGCTTAACGCATCCAAAGGCAGAAAAACGGCAATCGATAAAATTTATCCGCGACATTTTTTGGCGACAGCAAAGGCGCTGAAATTCCCGGAAGTGCAGATGCATGAAATCCTGAGTGACTTTGCCAGAATGATTCCCGCAGCACTGGATAACGTGAAGACTTCATTACCGGCAGATTTTTCGGAGAATGTGGTGACGGCAATTGAAACCAATGTGTTGAGGTTGCACGGTCGGTTAAGCCGAGAATACGGAATTAAGTGAGATGTGGGGTTTGATCGTGGCTAATGAGCAGGACAATCATGACCGCTAAAGACTGGATTTTCCCTTTGTTTATGTTGGTGCGCATAATGTATATTATGTTAAATGATGAATTGGATTGGATAAGCAACGTCTTACACCCACGTCTCGCCTCGTAGAGTCAGCAAATTAGTACCCTATTGTCGGAATCTTGATTCCCCAGAATGCTGGAGCTCTCTTTCGATTTTTTAACTACCTCGCCAAGTGGACAGTGGCTACAGCTGATGGATATCCCCCAGCCTGTACGGCTGGGGATCGCCTGGAGGGTAACTAGATATTCTTATGGAAGAAAACGTCTAACTTTTGCGTCGCCTGGTCAACGTATTCAGGCACCCAATATGTCTCAATGTGGGTAGCACCATCGATCAGGAAGAGTTCTTTGTCCTTCGTACCGGTAGCTTTAGCGAACGCATCTTTAGTCAGCAAGGAGTGATGCCCATCATGGGTTGGGCCTGTCGATCGTGCGTGCCGTCGCCATTATGCACCAGGGTGATGTCTTTGCCCGTAGTGAAGGCGGCATCAATACATTTGGCCTCACTTTTGCGCTGAAAGCGGATAAAACGGTGAGCAATGCGCCTTCAGGCACTGAGTCTGGAGCAACGTTAGCTGACAAAATTGTCAGCGAGGCGTCAGCCTGACGACATGTCCGTCTGAATAGAATCATTGTCTCCCCTCCTGTCACCGTAGATAAGGACGCGTTGTATGATCAGACAGTTACATTATCTTGGGCTACTACTGCCTCTCTTCACAACTTCATCATGGGCTGCGGAGCAAAATTCCACTGTCCATATCGCCCCCGCCGGAAGCCAGACTGCGGTGTATGGCTCGGCGGAGAATTTTACCGGTCGTGTCCGGGTTGATCCGCTGTTCAATGCTGACAACGACATCCGTGTTTCCGCGGCTTATGTCACCTTTGAACCTGGTGCCCGCTCCGCCTGGCATACGCATCCAGCAGGTCAGCGACTGATTGTGACCTCTGGTGTTGGACTCACCCAACAAGAAGGCAAGCCGGTACAGGCGATCCGTGCTGGCGATGTTGTCTCTTGTCCGGCGGACGTTAAACACTGGCATGGGGCGGCCCCCGGTAGTGCGATGACACATCTGGCAATAACCGGCGTGGTGGATGGCAAAAGCGTTAACTGGAAGGAGTTAGTGACAGATGAACAATACCACGCCCATTAAGATATTAACGGCAGCGGTACTGCTAACCTTTGGTTTTGCGCTTACCGCAAATGCTGCGCTCAACAATAAAGGAGTCACCGAAATGAATCATGAATATACGGTTTCAGATACGCTGTCAGCTCGCCAGCAGGCCATTCCGTTGATAGCCGCATCAATGGCCAGCAGCCAGATGGATAAGCTGAATGCAGCGCTTAATCAAGGACTTGATGCAGGACTCACGATAAACGAAGCTAAAGAAATTCTCATCCAGCTCTATGCCTATACGGGATTCCCCCGCAGCCTGAATGCACTGAATGAGCTGATGAAAGTCGTCGAAACACGTAAACAACGTGGCATCGAAGACATTGAAGGTAAAGCGCCGATCGCCCCGATTCCCGTCGGGGATGAGCTTCGCCGTGTCGGTACCGCAAACCAGACGAAAATCTCAGGCGCGCCTGTTCAGGGGCCACTGTTTGATTTTGCGCCAACAATAAATCAATTCCTGCAAACACATCTGTTCGGCGATATTTTCGCTCGCGATAACCTCGACTGGCAAAGCCGTGAACTGGCAACAGTTGGCGCATTAGCCGCTACGCCAGGCGTTGAAGCCCAGTTACTGTCACACACGCGAGCAAGTCTGCGAGTCGGTCTGACGGCAGCGCAGTTACGACAATTAGCACAGGTTCTGCGTGAACATGGCGACAATGATGCAGCCACAAGAGCTGAAGAGGCACTGCAAAAAGCGTTTGAGAACAAATAGAGACGGTCGTCATGCAGACTCTCCCCTTGGTCAGTGCACATACGTGATTCATCCTCTGCATTTATGAATCCGCCAAATAAAGGCAATCAAGGGGACGAAATAATTAACGCTGGCAACTCAGATATGATTAAACGGCAACCATAACAGAGGATGTAATTTTGAAAACGGTCTTAAAAATGCTGGCCATCTGCATGATGGCAGGAGGCCTGGGGGCGCAGTCTGTATACGCCGAACCATTGGTTATTCAGGAGCAAGGCAGTTTTTCTGCCGGAGGCACCATCATCACCGCCCCGGGAACATTTGACGCGAAAAAGCCGCTGGACTCTGCAGGTCAAACTTATCATGGCGATCATGCGTCGGTGTTCTATCAAATACCGGAGAATCCGCATAAATATCCCATAGTTATGCTGCATGGCGCGGGCCAGTCTTCTCGTACCTGGGAAAGTACGCCGGATGGTCGTGAAGGGTTCCAGAACATATTCCTGCGCCGCGGATTCTCCACGTATATTGTCGATCAGCCGCGCCGGGGTGATGCCGGACGTACCACTGTAGAAGGTACGGTTACACCAAAACCTGATGAGCAGATGTGGTTTAACCAGTTCCGTGTTGGCGTGTGGCCAGAGTATTTTAAAGGCGTCCAGTTTTCCCACGACAAAGAGGCACTAAATCAGTATTTCCGCCAGATGACTCCGAATACAGGGCCATTTGATGTCAATGTCATCTCTGATGCGATGTCTGCCGTAGTGGATAAATCAGGCCCGGCAATCCTCTTTACTCACTCTCAGGGGGGTGGACCAGGCTGGTATACCGCGATGAAAAACAACAAGGTCAAAGCCATTGTCGCCTTCGAGCCAGGCAGCGGTTTTGTGTCCCCGGAAAAAGAACTCCCTGCCCCTATGCCAAGTGCGTTCGACACGCTGAAGGGTGAAGCAGTGCCAATGGAACAGTTTATGGCGCTGACTAAAATCCCGATTTTGATTATTTACGGCGATAACATACCGGATAAACCTGTAGCCATGCCCGCACAGGACAGCTGGCGAGTACGGCTGGCAATGGCGCGTAAGTGGCGTGATGTGGTTAACAAGCATGGTGGGGATGTCACGGTGACGCATCTGCCTGAAGTAGGGATAAAAGGTAATACCCACTTCCCGTTCTCTGACCTGAATAATGTGCAAATCGCTGATTTGGTAAGTCGGTTTTTGAAAGAGAAAAATCTGCAATAGCCATACCAGGCATGCGTATGCCGTTAATACCTAAACGGGCCCACAGCAAAAAGCGGGCCCTTTACTCTGAATAGCGAAGTGCATCAATCAACAGCGCAAAAGCAGGCGGATGCTGCTTACGGCTGGGATAGTAAAGGTAATATCCGGGAAAAGTTGGACACCACTCCTGTAAAACCTGAATAAACTCGCCTGACTTTACATAATCCTGAATCACGTCTTCGGGAACACAGGCAATACCAAATCCTGATAATGCGGCATCAATTCTTTCTGGCAGCAAATTAAACGTCAGTTGCCCATCAACTCTGACCCGAAACGGTTTCCCTTCGCGTTCAAACTCCCAGTGATAAAGTCCACCGGCAGTTGGCAGACGCATATTGATGCAGCGATGATTTTGTAGTTCGTGAGGCGTTTCAGGCGCAGGGTTTGCAGCAAAATACGCCGGCGCTCCCACCATAGCCATCCGCATATCAGGCCCAATTCGCACTGCAATCATATCCTTATCCACACTTTCACCCAGCCGGATCCCGGCATCAAAACGACCTTCAACAATATCGACAAAACCGTTATCCACCACCAGTTCGACATTGATTTCGGGATATTCCCTGAGGAACGGTTTTAGCTTCGGCCAGACCAGACTGCGCGCAGCATGTTCCCCGGCTGATAAACGAATATTCCCGGAGGGCGTGCCATTCAGTTGGATAAGTGATTCCAGCTCGCGCTCAAGCTCATCTATACGTGGCTCAAGACAGGCAATTATTCTCTCCCCTGCTTCCGTGGGGGCCACGCTACGGGTAGTTCGGGTTAAGAGACGGATATTTAACCTTTCCTCCAGTGCCTTCATTGCATGGCTAAGTGCAGACTGAGAGACGCCGAGTTTGCTCGCTGCTTTGGTAAAACTTCGCTCTCTTGCCACCACAAGAAAGATTTGCAGTTCGTTGAAGTTTTCTTTAAGCATTGACGATTTCCTTGTAGAAGCATTCCCTTCAAAGCGCATTCATGAAGGGTGTTCATAGACACAATCATTTTAGCCTCGTTACTGGCAATAATGATAATTGATATTCTCTGGCTGTATCAAATATAAGGCTGAATTATCAGAAGGTTTATCATGAAAATACTCGTTGCTGGCGCAACAGGAAGCATTGGTATTCATGTTGTGAATACTGCTATTGCAATGGGCCATCAGCCCGTGGCTCTGGTCAGGAATCGGCGGAAAATCAAGTTACTCCCTCGTGGAACAGGTATTTTCTATGGCGATGTTTCAATACCTGAAACACTCACCGATTTACCGAAAGATATTGATGCCATCATTTTTACACTCGGCTCCGATGGTCAGGGACGTATTGGTGCCAGAGCGATAGATTACGGCGGTGTACGTAACATTTTGCGAATATTCAGGGATACACCTGTTCGCATCGCCCTGATGACAACGATTGGCGTAACTGAGCGGCTCAGTAGCTGGAATCAACGTACTGAAGTTCATGACTGGAAGAGACGCTCTGAACGCCTGGTCAGAGCCAGTGGGCACTCCTCCGTTGTTAATGGTGGTGTCAGTAGCGCTGCCGTAGACAATCTGGTCCCCACCGTTAACTATTGTAGAGGTCACACTGCCGCCACTTGAAACACGCTGCACCCCACTGTTAATAGTGGTACTCGTGGCACTGCCACCACTGGAGACATGCTGATTCCCACCGTTAATGGTGGTGCTCGTGGCACTACCGCCGCCGGAGACATGCTGGTTTCCACCGTTAATAGTGGTACTCGTGGCACTGCCACCACTGGAGACATGTTGCATCCCACCTCTGTTAATAGTGGTGTTTGACCCACTGCCGCCGTTCTCGACAAGCAGACTCCCACCGCTGTTTAGGGTCGTATCTTTGGCTTGATGCCCATTTAATACCCTGAGATAACCTCCATTCTCCAGTAGCATATTGCTGGCACTGCCCCCGGCAACACTGAAGCTGCCGTTAGCATTGTTACCGTTCAGGATAGAACTGGTGTTCGCTGCAATAATGCCGCCGCTGCTCTGAATAACATTAACAGCGCTACCTCCGGTGTAAACCATCAACTCACCACCGCTGTGAACGGTAGTGTCAGTAGCGATAGCACCCGTGGAGACATACTGCTTCCCGCCACTGTTAATAGTGGTACTCGTGGCACTGCCGCCAGTATCGATCCACAAATAGCCGCTACTGTTAATAACAGTACCCGTGGCACTGCTACCACTGAAGATATTCAGCGTCGTACTTGTTCCACCACTTCCAATTGTCTGATTGTCATAGGCTGCCGCCAGTACAGGCTGTGACGGCAAAAGCAAACCAGCAATCAGCCCTGCCAGCACGGTACGCTTGATTTGCCGAGGGCGCTGACCTCCTTTACGGGTCAGTTCTGAGGTAACGACCCACATCCCTGTGGATTCATTCCAGACAGTGTTATAAACCTTATTCATTGCTTACTCCTTTCTCCAGAGTGTCCTCAACACCCTGTTCAGTTAAAGAACGGTGAAGTTTATTGATGACGCCATTGACCTGAGCGCCAGTTATCAGCCGAGTACATTCAAATTGCCGGTCAGTGTTTTTATGTCTCGGACACCACAGAAAATCGTGGTGGTCAAAATTCAGCGATGTATCGTCCCAGCATCCATTGCAGCCATGGGAGTTGAATACCCGCCACGGGGTATAAAACTCGCTATTGGGCAGGCTGAAGCCACTTATCAGCACCACCGGAATACGGGTAGCCCAGGCCAGCCATGACAAGCCGCTTGGCAGTCCAATGAAGAAGCTGGCATGGCGCAGCAGGTTCACCCGCTCCTGCAGCGGGAGCTTGCCGGTAAAGTCCTCTGCTCCCCACGGGATGTGATTCCAGACAAAGCCCTGGCCATAATGGGCATCCCGGTCAATGCACAGCACCCGGTAACCCAGTGATTTCAGGTGTGCGACAACCTCACTCCAGCCAGTGCCGTTGTTCCAGTATTTCGCCTGACAAGTGGACTGTGTGGCGATGCACACATAAGGCTCCTGGATAATCCGGGGGGCAGACAGGTCAAGCCGGACGGGGGCTTCACGCGGGTCAACGCCCAGAATGTAGCCCGCAGAGCGGTGGAAACCGACCTTGCGGAAATCCACCGGCTGATTGTTTGTATCGCCACCGAAATAGAGCCCCACGCGATAGGTGGCATAAGGCGCCACCGTGCGCGGCTTATCCGGCGTGGAAAACTGTATCTGCGGATACTGAGGCGCCAGCAGATCAATAATGTCCTGCGCCATCGTGCATTCCAGACGGCACTTATGCAGGGACTGGAAGCGTTCCGCATAAGGAAACCAGCCGAGCAAATCGCCCAGCGTCCCGGTCGGGAATGAAATCAGTACAGGCCGGTCTTTTAATTTCAGGGTTTCATCCAGCAGAGGCGTTTCTTCCCCCTGACGGAATACCTGAATACGAAAGCGCACGAAATATTTCTTACTGCTGGTTACCCAGCCTTTATCCACATCGCAGCAGAAAAGAATATTTTCTGAATCCGCATCCAGCAAACGCACGTGCCATTTCCCTTCAGGAAGCAATACACGTGCACCATCATTAAAGTCATAAAAAATATTTTCAGGCCCTGCCTGCGTTGGCGTGTCAGGCGGAGGGATAAAAAATGTATTCTTCAGCGTTGACATATTTTCACCTTCAAAAATATATAAGCGTTGAAAAGCACGATGAGTACGCTAAAAATATAACTGAAGTGTCTTTCTTATGATGAGTAACACCCATCGCACGGTTTTGATATTCTTCTGTAATAGCAGAGATGAGTTCACATATGACATTCTCACGATGTCACACCTCGCGCATTCCATTATAGTTAAAACGACTTTAGTCGTTGCCGATGAAATGCACCCTGCATTACTTCCGGCTACGCGCAGGAGTTAGTTTACAGTTTACGTGCAGAAAGACTTATCAATTTCGGAAGTGTATCCGGTCAGTACGTACCGTTACAGCGCTTACAAAAACTTCCTGTTCATAATCCATGCAATATCATTCCGGTTTCTCAGACCGATTTTAAATATCGCCTTTTGTCGGTAGTAACACACATTGCTGTAATGTATCTGCATACGCTTTGCAATATCCCTTACAGTTTCACCGCCAAGAAGTGCATTTATCACATGTCGCTCATTAGCACTTAAACGCTGAAATCTATACCCACTACTTATATAGCGAGAAGGCACTGCCAGAATGCGCAGAAAAATATTTTTCAAGTGATGAAAGCTTTGTGACGGAGAAATCCAGGTAAAAGGATATCTGATATTATTCTGCCCTCCCTGATGGCCAATTAAAATGCATGGAGTCCCTCTCAGTTCGTGGCGTTCAGAATAAAGGACTGACAGATTCCACAAAAACCACAGCGCCCTCACAGTCACTGATGACTCATGGCAGGTGAGATCTACCACAATGACACGCTGTTTCCCGGGGAGGTGTCTGTCAGACAGAATATGCGACACAATCTGCTCCGGTGTTTCCACGGAAATAACCTGAACAGCATGTTGCCCGGCACTTTCCATCACTGCAAAAAGCCCGAGGCGGGTGTACTGACACTGACTCATCAAAAATATCTGTTTCATCCGTATTCTGTCAGCTCCTGAGGAGCCTGTTCATTCTGTTTTCTCGATACCATCCACTGACGTAGTTTCTGAAATTTTGTCTGTGGCCTGAGTGACTGCTTTGCTGCGGGGGCAACAGGTTCCAACTGAACATCCAGTTTTGCTCCTGAACTGGCCGGGATTTCCTGCGGATCCTGTATATCCAGGATCCGCAGGGCGCGTCTTCGTCCCGTTGTCGGTTCGTTCTGTATAAAGCGCCTGCAGCGTATATGGTTTCGTCCCTCGTGCTCAATGTAATACAGAATATCTTTTGCTGTTCTCTGGGGAATATGAAACTCCCGGCTGACCGCCTCAACTGTCAGTAACCTGCCGGTTCGCATCCCCCAGAAGGTCACGATGATATACAGTGGTCGAGCCTGCATGTCCTGAACACACTCAGGACAGAAAAAATGTCTCTTGAACCAGCGTTGCAATAATTCTATTGTTTCTGGCTGTAATGGATGTGAAGTTGATAATCCATTTTTCAGACGCCTAATAAAAACAATTTTTTCAGTCATATCAAGATCTCCCAGTCTAAGGTCTATCAACTCACTGACGCGAAGTCCATGAATGTAAGTTATATGTAGCAATGCTTTATCACGGATTTCATTTCGCGTACCCGTTATAGCATTAAAGAAAAGCGCCCATTCGCTGCTGGTGATGTATTTACGCATATTTCCTCCTGTCAGAGTTATACCTGAATTTTACACTATTAATTAAAAGGAAGACTTATCAGTTTCGGAAGTTGGCGTGTAAACGATCCCCAACGCCGTATTGACGTTATCTTGCCTGGCCTTCAAAGATAATAAGTGAACGTCCATATGACACGTAGGGTAAAAATCAGTTTACATCCAGGGCAACAACTCCTTCACGCAGTTACCTATATCGTAGTATTACTGCCGAAATAACAAATTACCCCGTCAACAATGTTGGCGGGGATTCTGGTAATTATCTCTTTTTTATTCGATAATCTTTAAAAACGTTCAAAAAATTAACCACTAACTAATAATGATATTTTATTGGCTAATTTTTACGTGATAATAACGGCAGGTAAAAAAACACATTAAAATAACGCTAAAAAGATCGAAATTATCATTAGTATATTGCTCATCCTTTTGTTTTTACTTAAAAAAACATAATGCAATTATTGTCAAAAACCAAACAAGATTAGGATTTTGTTATTTAAAACCCAGACCATTGAGCTTGCTTACTTTATCGATAAATCCTACTTTTTTATTGCGATCCAATCATTTTAAGGAGTTTGAAATGGATAAGAAGCAAGTAACGGATTTAAGGTCGGAACTACTCGATTCACGTTTTGGTACAAAATCTATTTCCACCATCGCTGAATCTAAACATTTTCCGCTGCATGAAATGCGTGATGATGTCGCATTTCAAATTATCAATGATGAATTATTTCTCGACGGTAACGCTCGTCAGAATCTGGCAACATTTTGCCAGACCTGGGACGACGAAAATGTCCATAAATTGATGGATCTGTCGATCAATAAAAACTGGATCGACAAAGAAGAATATCCGCAATCCGCAGCCATCGACCTGCGCTGTGTAAATATGGTTGCTGACCTGTGGCACGCGCCTGCACCGAAAAACGGCCAGGCCGTTGGCACCAACACCATTGGTTCTTCCGAGGCCTGTATGCTCGGTGGGATGGCGATGAAATGGCGTTGGCGCAAGCGTATGGAAGCCGCAGGCAAGCCGACCGATAAACCAAACTTGGTCTGCGGCCCGGTGCAAATCTGCTGGCATAAATTTGCCCGCTACTGGGATGTCGAGCTGCGTGAGATCCCTATGCGTCCCGGCCAGCTATTCATGGATCCGAAACGCATGATTGAGGCCTGCGACGAAAACACCATCGGCGTGGTGCCGACTTTCGGCGTGACCTATACCGGTAACTATGAGTTCCCGCAACCGCTGCACGATGCACTGGATAAATTCCAGGCCGACACCGGTATCGACATCGACATGCACATCGACGCCGCCAGCGGTGGTTTCCTTGCGCCGTTCGTGGCGCCTGATATTGTCTGGGACTTCCGCCTGCCGCGCGTGAAATCGATCAGTGCTTCAGGCCATAAATTCGGTCTGGCTCCGCTGGGCTGCGGCTGGGTTATCTGGCGTGACGAAGAAGCGCTGCCGAAAGAACTGGTATTCAACGTTGACTATCTCGGCGGTCAGATTGGTACTTTCGCCATCAACTTCTCCCGTCCGGCAGGTCAGGTGATTGCCCAGTACTATGAATTCCTGCGCCTCGGTCGTGAAGGTTATACCAAAGTACAGAACGCCTCTTACCAGGTTGCTGCTTATCTGGCGGATGAAATCGCCAAACTGGGGCCGTATGAGTTCATCTGTACGGGGCGCCCGGATGAAGGTATCCCGGCGGTGTGCTTCAAACTGAAAGACGGGGAAAATCCAGGATATACCCTGTATGACCTCTCTGAACGTCTGCGTCTGCGCGGCTGGCAGGTTCCGGCATTTACCCTCGGCGGTGAAGCCACCGACATCGTGGTAATGCGCATTATGTGCCGCCGTGGCTTCGAAATGGACTTCGCTGAACTGTTACTGGAAGACTACAAAGCCTCCCTGAAATACCTCAGCGATCACCCGAAACTGCAGGGTATTGCCCAGCAGAACAGCTTTAAACATACCTGATAACGTTTAAGCGGTAACGGTGTCCCGAAACGAACCCGTTTCGGGACAATTTCCGAAGTCTGTTCACTGGCATTAGCAACGGAAAAAATTGTTCTGAAAGCACTTCAGAGCAAAACAGGTGCGGTTCCACAGGACAACCGTTTTAGGGGGATAATATGGCTACATCAGTACAGACAGGTAAAGCTAAGCAGCTAACATTACTCGGGTTCTTCGCCATCACGGCGTCGATGGTAATGGCTGTTTATGAATACCCTACCTTCGCAACATCTGGCTTTTCATTGGTCTTCTTCCTGCTCTTAGGCGGGATTTTATGGTTTATTCCCGTTGGTCTTTGTGCTGCGGAAATGGCTACCGTGGACGGCTGGGAAGAAGGTGGCGTGTTCGCCTGGGTATCAAACACCCTGGGGCCGAAATGGGGATTCGCTGCAATCTCATTTGGCTATCTGCAAATCGCTATTGGCTTTATTCCAATGCTCTATTTCGTGTTAGGGGCGCTGTCCTACATTCTGAAATGGCCAGCACTGAATGAAGACCCGGTAACGAAAACTATCGCGGCGCTGATTATTCTTTGGGCGCTGGCATTAACTCAGTTTGGCGGAACTAAATATACTGCGCGAATTGCGAAAGTGGGTTTCTTCGCGGGTATTCTACTGCCTGCATTTATTTTGATTGCATTAGCAGCGATTTATCTGCACTCCGGAGCACCGGTTGCTATCGAAATGGATGCCAAAACCTTCTTCCCTGATTTCTCGAAAGTTGGCACTTTGGTTGTGTTTGTTGCCTTCATTTTGAGTTATATGGGGGTAGAAGCTTCCGCGACCCACGTTAATGAAATGAGCAACCCCGGGCGCGACTATCCGCTGGCAATGTTACTGCTGATGGTAGCAGCGATTTGCTTAAGTTCAGTAGGCGGTTTGTCCATTGCGATGGTGATTCCGGGTAATGAAATCAACCTGTCCGCAGGTGTAATGCAAACATTCACCGTGCTGATGTCTCATGTAGCACCGGAAATTGAGTGGACGGTTCGCGTTATCTCTGCCCTGCTGCTGCTGGGTGTTCTGGCGGAAATCGCCTCATGGATTGTTGGCCCTTCTCGTGGGATGTATGTCACCGCGCAGAAAAATCTACTGCCCGCCGCATTCGCTAAAATGAACAAAAATGGTGTGCCGGTAACTCTGGTAATTTCCCAGCTGGTGATTACCTCTATCGCGTTGATCATCCTCACCAACACCGGTGGTGGTAACAACATGTCCTTCCTGATCGCACTGGCGCTGACGGTGGTGATTTATCTGTGTGCTTATTTCATGCTGTTTATTGGCTACATTGTGTTGGTTCTTAAACATCCTGACTTAAAACGCACATTTAATATCCCTGGTGGTAAAGGGGTGAAACTGGTTGTGGCTATTGTCGGTCTGCTGACTTCAATTATGGCGTTTATTGTTTCCTTCCTGCCGCCGGATAACATCCAGGGTGACTCTACCGATATGTATGTCGAATTACTGGTCGTTAGTTTCCTAGTGGTACTTGCCCTGCCCTTTATTCTCTATGCCATTCATGACCGTAAAGGCAAAGCGAATACAGGTGTTACACTGGAGCCAATTAACAGCCAGAACGCGCCGAAAGGTCACTTCTTCCTGCATCCACGTGCTCGTTCACCGCACTATATTGTGATGAACGATAAGAAACACTAACCGTGTCTGAGTGGTAATAACACAAGGGAGCGAAAATTAATCGCTCCCTTTTGCGTACTTATTGCCGTATTGACTTGCCCCAGATAAGTACGAGAATAAGCGCACATCTGTTTACCGGAAATAAGCATATATGGATATCTGCTCCCGAACTGTGAAATCCGCGATTAAAAGGCCAGCGGCATTGGTTGCACTGGCTCTTTTACTGTGTAGTTGTAAAAGCACGCCTCCAGATTCAATGACGACACCACCAGCAGGCTCAAAACCACCAGCGACCGCACAACAGTCGTCGCAACCTATGCGCGGTATCTGGTTGGCCACGGTGTCCCGCCTCGACTGGCCTCCCGTCTCCTCGGTTAACATCAGCAACCCCACCAGCCGGGTCCGCGTGCAACAGCAGGCGATGATCGACAAACTGGAAAACTTGCAACGACTGGGAATTAACACGGTCTTTTTCCAGGTGAAGCCCGACGGCACTGCCCTTTGGCCGTCGAAGATTTTGCCGTGGTCCGATCTAATGACCGGCAAAATTGGTGAATATCCTGGTTACGATCCGCTGCAATTTATTCTCGACGAAGCCCATAAGCGTGGGATGAAAGTACATGCCTGGTTTAACCCCTACCGCGTGTCGGTTAATACGAAGCCCGGAACTATCAGAGAACTGAATAGCACCCTGTCTCAACAACCGGCCAGCGTCTATGTTCAACATCGCGACTGGATCAGGACGTCAGGTGACCGTTTTGTTCTCGACCCTGGGATCCCTGAAGTTCAGGACTGGATCACATCGATAGTTGCTGAAGTGGTTTCTCGTTATCCGGTAGATGGCGTGCAGTTTGACGACTATTTTTATACTGAATCGCCGGATTCACGGCTTAACGATAACGAGACATACCGCAAATACGGTGGTGCATTTGCGTCAAAAGCTGACTGGCGGCGCAACAATACCCAGCAGTTAATTGCTAAGGTGTCGCACACCATTAAAAGCATTAAACCGGAAGTCGAATTTGGTGTAAGCCCTGCAGGCGTCTGGCGCAATCGCTCACACGATCCGCTCGGTTCTGATACGCGTGGGGCCGCAGCTTATGATGAATCCTACGCAGACACTCGTCGTTGGGTCGAACAAGGCTTACTGGATTATATAGCCCCGCAAATTTACTGGCCGTTCTCGCGTAGCGCAGCACGTTATGACGTACTGGCAAAATGGTGGGCAGATGTCGTCAAACCAACCAAAACACGTCTTTATATTGGTATTGCCTTCTATAAAGTCGGCGAACCTTCAAAGATAGAGCCAGACTGGATGGTTAACGGCGGCGTGCCAGAACTGAAAAAGCAGCTCGATCTTAACGACGCCGTGCCAGAAATTAGCGGCACGATTTTGTTCCGCGAAGACTATCTGAACAAGCCGCAAACTCAACAGGCAGTTAGCTATCTGCAAAGCCGCTGGGGAAGCTAAACGCCCTTTCTTACTTTATGACACTGCCGGTGCTTTAAACACCGGCTTGTCATCAACAAAACACTCTCAACGAATAATCAAATCAACTTAAGTCGAATTGTTATAATTCCCCTGATAAAAACGTATGAATATGAAAAACCATACGATATTAACCATCACCGAAAAATAATCACGATGGGCTATACTCTTCAGAAGACCAGTAGCGTAGATTAAAACGGTCATAAGTCACTTATTTCGTTTCAGTATATCTTCATATTTCAGGAGAATATGGTGCCATAAGCCAGTCCAAACGAGTTGCGTTTCGTTTTTCAATTCCGTCTGCCTTTCCAGCCGTATAAGGGTATGAATTATGGAGATGTATTTTAAAAGAATGAAAGATGAGTGGACCGGATTAGTTGCCCAGGTCGACCCCCTCATTCGTAACAAAGCGGCAGAAATTGCCGTAACGCATGCTCATTACTTAAGTGTTGAGTTTTATCGAATTGTACGCACTGACCCGCATGCCGAAGAGTTTTTGAGTAACGAACAGGTTGAAAGGCAACTTAAAAGTGCGATGGAAACGTGGATTATCAATGTGCTCTCTGCACAAACGGACGATGTTGAAAGACTTATACAAATCCAACATACCGTAGCCGAAGTCCATGCTCGTATTGGCATTCCGGTAGAAATTGTCGAGATGGGTTTTCGCGTGCTGAAAAAAATCCTCTACCCGGTAATATTTTCCTCTGATTATTCACCTTCTGAAAAACTTCAGGTTTATCACTTTTCGATTAACAGTATCGACATAGCCATGGAAGTGATGACCAGAGCATTTACCTTTAGCGACAGTAGCGCGGCTAAAGAAGACGAGAACTATCGTATCTTCTCATTACTGGAAAACGCCGAAGAAGAAAAAGAACGCCAAATAGCCTCATTACTTTCATGGGAAATAGATATTATTTATAAAGTCCTGTTGGATTCTGATTTAGGCAGCAGCTTACCGTTAAGTCAGGCTGATTTTGGCCTGTGGTTTAACCATAAAGGTCGCCATTATTTTAGTGGCATTGCTGAAGTTGGTCATATCTCTCGCCTTATTCAGGATTTCGACGGAATTTTTCATCAGGCAATGCTCAATGCCAAAAATTTGAGTAACAAAAGTCTGCGCGTGAAGTTTTTATTACAGATACGAAATACCGTATCGCAGATTATCACCTTACTACGTGAACTCTTTGAAGAAGTCTCGCGTCATGAAGTGGGTATGGATGTACTGACGAAATTACTTAACCGCCGTTTCTTGCCGACTATCTTCAAACGTGAAATTGCCCATGCCAATCGGGCCGGTACACCATTGTCTGTTCTGATCATCGATGTAGATAAATTCAAAGAGATCAACGATACATGGGGACATAACACAGGCGATGAGATTTTACGTAAGGTCTCACAGGCGTTTTACGACAACGTACGTAGCAGTGACTATGTTTTTCGCTACGGTGGCGATGAATTTATCATAGTGCTGACTGAAGCTTCAGAAAATGACACTTTGCGTACCGCAGAGCGGATCCGCAGCCGGGTGGAAAAAACCAAACTGAAAGCCGCAAATGGCGAAGACATAACCCTTTCTTTGTCCATTGGCGCTGCCATGTTTAATGGGCATCCTGATTATGAACGCTTAATTCAAATAGCCGATGAAGCTCTGTATATCGCGAAAAGACGAGGTAGAAACCGTGTTGAACTCTGGAAAGCCAGTCTTTAGATGCTCCCGGATGCAGAGGTAATCATGAAGCTAACCGATGCAGAAAATGCCGCCGACGGCATTTTTTTTCCCGCCCTTGAGCAAAATATGATGGGCGCGGTGTTAATTAACGAAAATGACGAAGTAATGTTTTTTAATCCTGCGGCGGAGAAGCTCTGGGGGTATAAGCGCGAAGAGGTGATAGGCAATAACATTGATATGCTGATTCCCCATAATTTGCGCCCTGCGCATCCAGAATATATTCGCCATAACCGCGAAGGCGGTAAAGCGCGGGTCGAAGGTATGAGCCGGGAATTGCAGCTGGAGAAAAAAGACGGCAGTAAAATCTGGACCCGTTTCGCGCTATCCAAAGTCACTGCCGAAGGGAAAATTTATTACCTGGCGCTGGTACGTGATGCCAGCGTAGAAATGGCACAGAAAGAACAGACCCGGCAGTTAATTATTGCCGTTGACCATCTCGACCGCCCGGTCATTGTGCTGGACCCGGAACGCCATATCGTGCAGTGCAATCGCGCGTTTACTGAAATGTTTGGTTACTGCATCAGCGAAGCCAGCGGTATGCAGCCCGATACTTTGCTTAACATCCCTGAATACCCGGCAGATAATCGTATTCGCTTACAGCAACTGCTATGGAAAACAGCACGTGATCAGGATGAATTTCTGTTGTTAACGCGCACGGGGGAAAAAATCTGGATTAAAGCCTCTATTAGCCCAGTTTATGATGTGCTGGCTAATCTGCAAAACCTGGTGATGACCTTCTCTGATATCACCGAAGAACGACAAATTCGTGAGCTTGAAGGCAATATCCTCGCCGCGATGTGTAGCAGCCCGCCATTTCATGAAATGGGCGAAATCATCTGCCGGAATATAGAATCCATTCTTCATGAATCCCATGTGTCGTTGTATGCATTGCGTAATGGTATGCCGGTGCATTGGGCGTCATCCTCTCATGGGACGGAAGTAAAGAATGCGCAAAGCTGGTCAGTCACCATTCGCCAGCGCGATGGCGCACCTGCCGGGATTCTGAAAATCAAAACAGCGTCCGGGGCGGTAACCAGCGCGTTTATCGAACGAGTGGCGGATATCAGCCAGCATATGGCCGCCCTGGCGCTGGAACAGGAAAAAAGTCGCCAGCATATTGAGCAGCTCATTCAGTTTGATCCGATGACCGGTTTGCCAAACCGCAATAACCTACACAATTATCTCGATGACCTGGTAGAAAATGCCGTCTCTCCGGTGGTGTATCTTATTGGCATTGACCATATTCAGGATGTCATCGACAGCCTTGGCTATGCGTGGGCCGATCAGGCATTGCTGGAAGTGGTCAATCGCTTTCGCGAAAAGATCAAACCTGACCAGTATCTCTGTCGTATTGAAGGTACACAGTTTGTCCTCATCAGTCCGGAAAACGACGTCAGTAACATTACCCAAATAGCCGATGAACTTCGCAACGTCGTGAATAAACCGGTCATGATTGACGATAAACCATTCCCGCTAACCTTAAGCATTGGTATCAGTTACGACGTTGGTAAAAACCGGGACTACCTGCTTTCGACCGCCCACAATGCGATGGATTTTATTCGCAAAAACGGCGGTAACGGCTGGCAATTCTTTAGCCCGGTAATGAACGAAATGGTGAAAGAGCGTCTGATTCTTGGTGCGGCGCTGAAAGAAGCTATCAGCAACAACAAACTAAAACTGGTTTATCAGCCGCAGATCTTTGCGGAAACCGGTGAGCTGTATGGTATCGAAGCCCTCGCTCGCTGGTATGACCCACAGCATGGTCATGTTCCCCCTTCACGATTTATCCCCCTTGCTGAAGAGATTGGCGAAATCGAAAACATTGGTCGCTGGGTTATTGCTGAAGCCTGCCGCCAGCTAGCAGAGTGGCGTAGCCAGAATATTCATATCCCGGCGCTTTCCGTTAACTTGTCTGCGCTGCACTTTCGCAGCAATCAGCTACCCAATCAGGTGTCTGATGCAATGCAAGCCTGGGGTATTGACGGCCACCAGCTGACGGTGGAAATCACGGAAAGCATGATGATGGAACACGATACCGAAATCTTTAAGCGCATTCAGATCCTGCGCGATATGGGCGTAGGTTTATCTGTCGATGATTTCGGCACTGGATTTTCTGGTTTATCCCGTTTAGTCAGTCTTCCGGTAACGGAAATCAAAATCGACAAAAGCTTTGTCGATCGTTGTCTGACCGAAAAACGCATCCGAGCCTTACTTGAAGCCATTACCAGCATTGGGCAAAGCCTCAATTTAACCGTCGTGGCAGAAGGCGTCGAAACCAAAGAACAATTTGAGATGCTACGCAAGATCCACTGTCGCGTTATTCAGGGATATTTATTCTCACGTCCTTTGCCCGCCGAAGAGATCTCTGTCTGGATGTCTACTGCGCTACCGCTTCAAATCGACGCTTAGTACATCTTGCCCGTGCAGACGGGCAAGATTTCATGTATTCATATTCAGCCATTCACCCGACGCTATATTAAAATCGATACTGAATACCCGCGCCAATAATGTAATTATAGTTTTGCATCCCTGGCGAATCTTTCTCTTTTACACTTTCGCCATTTTCTTTATGATAAATTATAGTATTCCCAATATCATTAGAAAATCTACTCCATGACATTTCTGTGAAAATACGCGTCTGTGAATTAATGTTATATCCCACATTAATAAGACCTGAATAATATTTTTGGTTGGATACTTCATCTTTAAATGTAATGTTGCGCAAATAATGCTGATCCGTACCTTTCCCTTCTCCCCAGGCGCTGTATTTAAATTGAGCAATGATATCAAAATCATGATAGATATATTTACCAGAGAGACCTAAATAGGGAGCACTGAATTTTTGTTGGTAGCCAATAACTCTTTCGTTATGAGGGATATCTCCAGTGTCGGCACCATTATCATAACTATAGTAACCTCCTTTCGCGATCCAACTGAAACGCGTCTCCTGATAGCCTAACATGGCGCCAAGTTGGTAGTTTTGCTCCTTTAAAAACCAACCTGTCATATTGAGATCAAACTGATTTGCAAAATTCAACCGCGTTGCCGGGTGATGTGACCAATCGCTCCAGTGGTGCTGCCCCGGCTCCAGCCAGTCATAATCATCCATCAGCGTGCCGGCAGACGCAATCGTCGTCCAGCCTTTAGCATTAAGTGTCAGCCATGAGATTGCATCCCAGGTTACCCCCATTTTAACAATGGGGGTATTTTGGATTTTCCAGTCCAGTTGGCTAAGTTTGCCACCATTGCTATAAACAAACTCACCTGACTCACCATTCAGAAATGAAAGAGAAGCATCAACAAAAACATTGTCAGATAAGAAATTAAATTCTGAAGACGCACTTGCATACTGACTAAGGGAAATTAAAACAATGGCAAAAGAGACCTTTTTCATCAACATAGTTTCATCCTTATTAAACAATGTTAATTAGCTCATTAATTAAATTTAATTAATTCAGGTTAATTAAATCAACTGAATCTTACAATGCCATAAATGTTTCTCACCATCAAACAGAGGACATAAATAAACAAAGTTTTACTGTTATTCTGAACGAAACAGGAGTTTACAACCTGATGCAATAATGATTGTTCGAGAACAGGCAGGAATAACGAAAAAAATGAAGATGCAGTTTAAATGCGAGGTTTCATTGGGATAAGTAGAAAATATCCGTGTAAATGCTTGCCGGATGACAACATCATCCGGCAAGTACTTATGCTTTCAACTGATAATCCAACGTAATTTCCGCTTTCAGTACCTGAGAAACCGGGCATCCTGCTTTTGCTTTCTGGATGATGCCGTCAAAGGTGGACGCATCAATACCCGGCACGGCAACTTCGCTCTTCAGTGCGATTTTAGTAATCGCAAAACCAGCATCCACTTTATCCAGCGACACATCGGCGGTGGTATCAATCGATGTTGGCGTGAATCCCGCTTCCCCCAGCATTAATGAAAGCGCCATTGAGAAACATGCGGCATGTGCTGCGCCAATCAGTTCTTCAGGGTTAGTTCTTTTTCGCCTTCAAAACGCGTGTTAAACCCATACGGCTGTTGGTTCAGCACGCCGCTCTCGGTGGATACTGTCCCCTTCCCGCGTTTGATATCGCCTTCCCAGTGTGCCTGACCTTTCTTATGGATTGTCATTCTTGCTCTCCTGTGGGCTTAAAAAGGAAATTATAGACTACGTGAGAATCAGCACGAGGATAAGCAGGATATTCCGAATAAAATCCGGCGAAAATATTTCTCCTGCACTTAAATTAAATTCCCACAATAGATAGCCGGAAATATATAACTCAAGAGATATTACCTCAATACAAATCAACTCATTACAATAACAATCCCCATCAATATCATGCAGTTAAAATATAAAAATCATCAACCAGGACTAATCTTAACAACGAAGCGGTAAATATTTGTCATGCTGAATGTGCTTTATAAATCTGCAATCCGTAGCAGACACCATAAATACACAGACACGGAGAATCACTATGTTTACTTATTATCAGGCAAAAAATTCAACAGCAGAACCCGCTCTGGTTAATGCCATTGAGCAAGGCCTTCGGGCAGAGCACGGTGTTGTCACTGAAGATGACATTCTCATGGAGCTGACCAAATGGGTCGAAGCCTCTGATAACGACATCCTCAGTGACATCTACCAGCAAACGATAAATTATGTGATCAGCGGCCAGCACCCTACGCTTTAAGCTGCTATGCTTGATCGGCAACCTAATTTAGGGGTTTAGCACGTGTTTCTTCGCTACGGCGATGTTGTCCTTAAAACTAGCTACAGGATTGAGGAGTACAAATGAAATCGAACCGTCAGGCACGTCATATTCTTGGACTGGATCATAAAATTTCTAACCAGCGCAAAATAGTTACCGAAGGTGACAAATCCAGCGTGGTAAATACCCCAACCGGCAGAAAACGCCCCGCTGAAAAGTAATTCATAACCATCAGTCCTCAATGACGATTAAACACCATTGCCTGCGCAATGGTGTTTTTGTTTTTATCTGCTTTATACTTGGGGCCGACGCCCTGGCGGTAAAGCAAAGAAGATAAAAGCACCCCAGGGATGGATATTCAAAAAAGAGTGAGTGACATGGAACCAAAAACAAAAAAACAGCGTTCGCTTTATATTCCTTACGCTGGCCCTGTACTACTGGAATTTCCGTTGTTGAATAAAGGCAGCGCCTTCAGCATGGAAGAACGCCGTAACTTCAACCTGCTGGGGTTACTGCCGGAAGTGGTCGAAACCATCGAAGAACAAGCGGAACGTGCGTGGATCCAGTATCAGGGATTCAAAACCGAAATCGACAAGCACATCTACCTGCGTAATATCCAGGACACTAACGAAACCCTCTTCTACCGTCTGGTAAACAATCATCTTGATGAGATGATGCCTGTTATTTATACCCCAACCGTCGGCGCAGCCTGTGAGCGTTTTTCTGAGATCTACCGCCGTTCACGCGGCGTGTTTATCTCTTACCAGAACCGCCACAATATGGACGATATTCTGCAAAACGTGCCGAACCATAATATCAAAGTGATTGTGGTGACCGACGGCGAACGTATTCTGGGGCTTGGTGACCAGGGCATCGGCGGGATGGGGATTCCGATCGGTAAACTGTCGCTCTATACCGCCTGTGGCGGCATCAGCCCGGCGTATACCCTTCCGGTGGTGCTGGATGTCGGGACGAATAACCAACAGCTGCTTAACGATCCGCTGTATATGGGCTGGCGTAATCCGCGTATCACTGACGACGAATACTATGAATTTGTTGACGAGTTTATCCAGGCAGTGAAACAACGCTGGCCGGACGTGCTGTTACAGTTTGAAGACTTCGCGCAAAAAAATGCGATGCCACTGCTTAACCGCTATCGCAATGAAATTTGTTCCTTTAATGATGATATTCAGGGAACCGCGGCGGTAACGGTAGGCACACTGATCGCGGCAAGTCGCGCGGCAGGCGGTCAGTTAAGCGAGAAAAAAATCGTCTTCCTCGGTGCAGGTTCAGCGGGATGCGGCATTGCCGAAATGATCATCGCCCAGACCCAGCGCGAAGGATTAAGCGAGGAAGCGGCGCGGCAGAAAGTCTTTATGGTCGATCGCTTTGGCCTGCTGACCGACAAGATGCCGAACTTGCTACCTTTCCAGACCAAACTGGTGCAGAAGCGCGAAAACCTCAGTGACTGGGATACCGACAGCGATGTGCTGTCACTGCTGGATGTGGTGCGCAATGTCAAACCGGATATTCTGATCGGCGTCTCCGGACAGGCCGGGCTTTTCACCGAAGAAATCATCCGTGAGATGCATAAACACTGTCCGCGTCCGATCGTGATGCCGCTGTCTAACCCGACTTCACGCGTGGAAGCCACACCGCAGGACATTATCGCCTGGACCGAAGGTAACGCGCTGGTCGCCACTGGCAGTCCGTTTAACCCAGTGGTATGGAAAGATAAAATCTACCCTATCGCCCAGTGTAACAACGCCTTTATTTTCCCGGGCATCGGGCTGGGCGTTATTGCTTCCGGCGCGTCACGTATCACCGATGAGATGCTGATGTCGGCAAGTGAAACGCTTGCTCAGTATTCGCCGCTGGTCCTGAACGGCGAAGGTCTGGTACTACCGGAACTGAAAGATATTCAGAAAGTCTCCCGCGCAATTGCGTTTGCGGTTGGCAAAATGGCGCAGCAGCAAGGCGTGGCGGTGAAAACGTCTGCCGAAGCTTTGCAACAGGCCATTGATGATAATTTCTGGCAAGCCGAATACCGCGACTACCGCCGTACCTCCATCTAAACCTGCGCCCGGTAGTGAACACTGCCGGGCAATTTTTCTCTCCCTTTTTCAGATCTCATCCATACTGGGTAGTGGCGAATAAATCTCATTTGCCTCACCTGCTATGCAGAACATCATCCGAAAAGGAGGAACTATGAAGGCTGCGGTTGTTACGAAGGATCATCATGTTGACGTTACGGATAAAACTCTGCGCTCACTGAAACATGGCGAAGCCCTGCTGAAAATGGAGTGTTGTGGTGTATGTCATACCGATCTTCATGTTAAGAATGGCGATTTTGGTGATAAGACCGGTGTGATTTTGGGTCATGAAGGTATTGGTGTGGTGACAGAAGTTGGCCCCGGTGTCACCTCATTAAAACCAGGCGATCGTGCCAGCGTGGCGTGGTTTTACGAAGGATGCGGTCATTGCGAATACTGTAACAGTGGTAACGAAACGCTCTGCCGTTCAGTTAAAAATGCCGGATACAGCGTTGATGGCGGGATGGCTGAAGAGTGCATCGTGGTGGCGGATTACGCGGTAAAAGTGCCAGATGGCCTGGACTCGGCGGCGGCCAGCAGTATTACCTGCGCGGGGGTCACCACCTACAAAGCCGTTAAACTGTCAAAAATTCGTCCTGGTCAGTGGATTGCTATCTACGGTCTTGGCGGTCTGGGTAACCTAGCCCTGCAATACGCGAAGAATGTCTTTAACGCTAAAGTGATCGCCATTGATGTCAATGATGAGCAGTTAAAACTGGCAACCGAAATGGGTGCAGATTTAGCGATTAACTCACGCACTGAAGACGCCGCCAAAATTGTGCAGGAAAAAACCGGTGGCGCTCACGCCGCGGTGGTGACAGCGGTGGCTAAAGCTGCGTTTAACTCGGCAGTTGATGCTGTCCGTGCAGGTGGGCGTGTTGTGGCTGTCGGTCTGCCGCCGGAGTCTATGAGCCTGGATATCCCACGCCTTGTGCTGGATGGTATTGAAGTGGTCGGTTCGCTGGTCGGCACGCGCCAGGATCTAACCGAAGCCTTCCAGTTTGCCGCCGAAGGCAAAGTGGTGCCGAAAGTCGCCCTGCGTCCGTTAGCGGACATCAACACCATCTTTACCGAGATGGAAGAAGGCAAAATCCGTGGCCGTATGGTGATTGATTTCCGTCGCTAAGAGGCCTTTGCTGCGACTGCCATATTCGGGTCGCAGCCTGTTTTGCGAGACGCTTTCCGCAATTTCACTCTTCTTCTTTTTCTCCCCCATCTTTCCCCTCACAATTCGCGAAAACGTAGCGAAATTTGTTGCGCTGCACGGAACAATAGTGATAGTGTTCCTTTCGAGGGAACAAGGATGAAGAGATGATAATGAATTTCAGACACAAGGGATTGCGTGACTTGTTTCTTCTTGGCAAAACCTCCGGCGTTATACCGACGCAAGTCAAACGATTACGCCACCGACTCGCTGTGATTGATGCAGCAAGCTGTCTTGCTGATATCGATATGCCCGGTTACCGACTACACCCGTTAAGCGGCGATCGCGATGGAATTTGGGCGATATCTGTCTCGGGCAACTGGCGAATCACATTTGAATTCGTCAATGGCGATGCATACATACTGGATTACGAGGACTATCACTGATGAAAATGGCCAATCATCCCCGCCCGGGGGACATTATTCAGGAATCACTGGACGAACTTAATGTCAGCCTGCGCGAGTTTGCCAGAGCAATGGAAATTGCGCCCTCAACGGCAAGCCGATTGCTGACCGGAAAAGCAGCTTTGACACCAGAAATGGCGATTAAACTTTCCGTGGTGATCGGCAGTTCGCCGCAAATGTGGCTGAATCTGCAAAACGCCTGGAGTCTGGCAGAGGCGGAAAAAACGGTGGATGTGTCGCGACTCCGCCGTCTGGTTACGCAATAAAAAAATGGCACCTTATAAAGCGCCATTTGAAACTGATAACAAACGCAACATTGCCCGATGCGCTACGCTTATCAGGCCTACACGTTCACTGCAATCTATTGGATTTGAACGGTTTGTAGGCCGGATAAGGCGTTCACGCCGCATCCGGCATGAACAAAGCCTACGTTGTCTACAATATGAAAATGGCGCCTTTTACAGCGCCATTTTCAGCTTAAAGTTCAAAAGAGATTATATCCCTTCTTCACTCTCTTTTTTCGCTTCTGCCTTCTCGATTTCACGATACCAGCGCGGATGGTGTTTCTTCGCCCAGCGACGGCTTACCTTCCCTTCGATCATCCCTTTAATCGATCCTTTCACCCAAAATGCCATATACATATGGATCAGGATGGCGTGGATCAGGATGATACCGGCAGCCGCGTGGATCAGCAGGCTATAACGGACAACCTGCATCGGGAAGTACTGCGCAAAGTACGGACGCCAGATAATCACCCCGGTCACCAGCAGCACGAAAATCATGCTCATGATTGACCAGAACATCATCTTTTGCCCGGCGTTGTACTTACCAACATCCGCCACTTTATGCTCATTGCCTTTTAATACTTCGACAATGTTCAACAGCCACGGAATATCTTTCTTATCCGGGATGTTGTGATGCACAAAACGCACAAACATAAACATCAGCGCGACGAAAATCGCAATGCCGAAGAACGGGTGCAAAATGCGTCCCATCTGCGGCGTACCGAAGGTTTGCGTCAGCCATTGCAGCGTCGGGAAGAAGAACGAAATCCCGGACAGCGCCACCAGGAAGAAGCAAATCACCACGGTCCAGTGACAGGCGCGATCAATAAATTTGGTGCGCACAATCATTTTCGACTTACTCATGATGCTCCTCCTCGTCATCGTCCACTTCCTTATTCGGGCCAATACCGATGTAGTGGAAAATCAACCCGGCAAAAGTGGCGATAAAGCCAGCCGCTGCCAGCGGTTTCAGCGCGCCTTTCCACAGGCTTACCGATGTATCGATCTTCGGCTCCTTCGGCAGACCGTGATACAGCTCCGGCTGATCGGCGTGATGCAGCACGTACATGACATGCGTACCACCGACCCCTTCCGGGTTGTAGACGCCAGCATGTTCGTAACCACGCGCTTTCAGTTTCGCCACGCGCTGTTCCGCCAGCTCCAGCATCTCCTTCTTGGTGCCAAAGTGGATAGCCCCGGTCGGACAGGTTTTCACACAAGCCGGTTCCTGGCCGACGCTGACGCGATCGACGCAGAGCGTGCATTTATATACCCGGTTATCCTCTTTGTTGAGGCGCGGAATATTAAACGGACACCCGGCAATGCAGTAACCACAGCCGATGCAGTTTTCCGACTGGAAATCGACAATCCCGTTAGCGTACTGAATAATTGCACCAGCAGACGGGCACGCCTTCAGGCAGCCCGGATCTTCACAGTGCATACAGCCGTCTTTACGGATTAGCCACTCCAGCTTGCCGTTCTGTTCGGTTTCGCTAAAGCGCATCACCGTCCAGGATTTGGCGCTCAGATCGGAGGGGTTATCGTAAACCCCGACGCAATGCCCCACTTCATCACGGATGTCGTTCCACTCCGAACACGCCACCTGACAGGCTTTACAACCGATACAGGTGGAAACGTCGATAAGTTTCGCGACTTCTGCTTTGTAATCACGCACCTGAGAAGGCGGCGTGATGGAGTTAGTTGCGGACCTTTTGATAATGTCCTGCGTTTCCATAGCCATCTGTTCGCCCCCTTACGCCTTCTCGATGTTGACTAAGAACGCTTTATATTCCGGCGTTTGCGAGTTTGCATCACCGACATTCGGCGTCAGAGTGTTAGCGATATAACCTTTACGCGCGACACCCTCAAAGCCCCAGTGGATTGGAATACCCACCGTTTCAACCTGCTGACCGTTTACATTCAGCGGTTTCAGACGACGCGTTACCACAGCCACCGCGCGGATAAAGCCACGCTTGCTTGAGACAGTGACACGATCGCCATTGGCAATGCCTTTAGCCGCCGCCAGCGTTTCGCTGATTTCCACAAACTGTTCCGGCTGAGCAATGGCGTTGAGCAACGCGTGCTTGGTCCAGGTGTGGAAGTGCTCGGTCAGACGATAGGTCGTACCCACATACGGGAACTGCTCTTTTTTACCCATCCGCAGCGCGTCTTGTTCATACAGACGAACAACCGGGTTAGAAACCACGTTCGGATGCAGCGGGTTAGTCCCCAGCGGCGTCTCAATTGGTTCGTAGTGTTCCGGGAACGGGCCTTCCGCCATTTTGTTAATGGCAAACAGACGTCCCATCCCTTCCGGCTGCATGATAAACGGCCCGGTTGGCGTACCCGGTGCTGCATTGCCGAAGTCCGGAATATCGTTACCCGTCCACTTGCTGCCGTTCCACTGGATCAGCATCCGTTTCGGATCCCACGGTTTACCGTTGATATCCGCCGAAGCACGGTTGTAGAGCACGCGACGGTTGAGCGGCCACGCCCAGGCCCATCCCAGCGTATTCCCCAGACCGGATGGGTCGGAGTTATCGCGGTTAGCCATCTGGTTGCCCTGCTCTGTCCAGCTACCGGTGTAGATCCAGCAAGAAGATGCGGTCGTACCGTCATCACGCAGATGCGCGAAGCTACTCAGCAACTGACCTTTCTTCGCAATCAGCACGCCATTAGCGTCATAGAGATCTTCCAGCGCATAGCCGTTGTTCTCTTTTGCCACTTCGTCAGATTGCGGTTCGTGCGGCTGCTTGTAGTTCCAGCTCATCTTCATCAGCGGTTCTACGCCTTTACCACCTTCGGCCTGGTACAACTCGCGCAGATGATGGTAGATACCCGCCAGAATTTCACCGTCGTTACGCGCTTCGCCCGGCGCGTCCTGACCTTTCCAGTGCCACTGCAACCAGCGACCGGAGTTAGCGATAGAACCATCTTCTTCAGCAAAGCAGGTCGAAGGCAGACGGAATACTTCAGTCTGAATAGACGCCGGATCGACATCGTTCGACTCGCCGTGGTTCTGCCAGAAGGTAGAGGTTTCAGTCACCAGCGGATCGATAACCACCATGTACTTCAGCTTGCTCAGGCAGCTCACCACTTTGTTTTTGTCCGGGAAGGACGCAACCGGGTTAAAGCCCTGGCAGAAATAACCGGTGACTTTGCCTTCGTCCATCATGTTGAAATACTTGATGACGTCGTAGGTCTGGTCCCACTTCGGCAGCCAGTCGTAGCCCCAGTTATTCTCTTTCTGCGCGGCATCGCCGTAGAAAGATTTCATCAGGCTAACGAAGAACTTCGGATAGTTGCTCCAGTAGTTCACCTGATCAGCCAGCGTCGCTTTCGGCGTGTTCGCTTCCAGATACGACTGCAAATCAACCTGTTTTTCTGACGGCAGCGTCAGATAACCTGGCAGGCTGGTAGAGAGCAGGCCTAAGTCGGTCAGACCCTGAATGTTGGAGTGACCACGCAATGCGTTCACGCCGCCACCGGCCATACCCATGTTACCGAGCAGTAACTGGATCATCGCCATAGTACGGATGTTCTGCGCACCCACGGTGTGCTGCGTCCAGCCCAACGCGTACAGGAAGGTGGTTGTGCGATCCGGCGCGCTGGTGGAGGCCAGCACTTCACACACTTTCAGGAAGTCGGCTTTTGGCGTACCACAGATGTTTTCAACAACGTCCGGCGTGTAGCGGGAAACGTGCTCTTTCAGCAGGTTCCACACACAGCGCGGATGAGTCAGTGTTTCATCGCGTTTCGCATAGCCGTTTTCATCGAACTGATAGTTCCAGGACGACTTATCGTACTGGCGTTTTTCAGCGTCATAGCCGCTGAACAGGCCGTCTTCGAAAGTAAAATCATCACGCACCAGCAGGCTGGCGTTGGTGTAATGCTTAACGTATTCGGCGTTGATTTTGTTATTTTCGATCAGGTAGCGCAAAACGCCAGACAGGAACGTAATGTCCGTACCGGAACGAATAGGTGCGTAAATATCCGCCACAGAAGCGGTACGCGTAAAACGGGGATCGACAACGATCAAGGTTGCATCGTTGTTGTTTTTCGCTTCCATCGCCCAGCGGAAACCGACGGGATGCGCTTCAGCAGCGTTACCGCCCATCACCATTACGACGTTAGCGTTTTTGATATCCACCCAGTGGTTGGTCATCGCACCGCGACCAAATGTTGGAGCAAGACTTGCTACCGTTGGTCCGTGTCAGACGCGCGCCTGGTTGTCTACCGCCAGCATCCCGAGGGAGCGGGCAAATTTCTGCGTCAACATCCCGGTTTCGTTGCTGGCGCCGGAGGCACACAGCATACCGGTAGAAAGCCAACGGTTTACCGTTACGCCCTGCTCGTTCTTTTCAATAAAGTTGGCATCACGGTCAGCTTTCATCAGCTTCGCAATACGGGAGAATGCTTCATCCCAGCTAATGCGCTGCCATTTGTCAGAACCTGGCGCACGATATTCCGGGTAGCGCAGACGGTTTTCGCTGTTGACGTAATCCAGCAAACCTGCCCCTTTCGGGCACAGCGCACCACGGCTTACCGGATGATCCGGGTCACCTTCAATGTGATAAATCGCTTCTCTGGCGTTTTTCGCGCCATCACCCAGGCTATACATCAATAGCCCGCAACCTACGGAACAGTATGTGCAGGTGTTACGGATCTCTTTCGCGCGTAATAATTTATAGTTTCGCGCCTGAGCCAGTGCTTGCTTCGGGGCAAAGCCCAATGCCGCTACTGTTGTTCCCGCCATACCGCCCGCGCAGATTTTAAAAAATTGTCTGCGACTGACGTCCATTGCTTTCCTCTTTTTTCAGGGGTATTACTGCGCGAGGAAACTAACAGTAAAATTCTGAATCTTTTTGCGCGAAATCAAAAAGAACACGTGTTTGCCACAAAATAATCCGCCTGCGCAAATTGACCTACCTCAATGGCGGTAGAAAAACACACCACTGCCTGACAGCCTGGTTAAAAAAATGCTATAAATTTCAGCTTAATTTTTAACGGCAAGAGAGACTAAACAGCGAGCATGACACGACAAAAAGCAACGCTCATAGGGCTAATAGCGATCGTCCTGTGGAGCACGATGGTAGGATTGATTCGCGGTGTCAGTGAGGGGCTCGGCCCGGTCGGCGGCGCAGCAGCTATTTATTCATTAAGCGGGCTGCTGTTAATTTTCACCGTTGGCTTTCCGCGCATTCGGCAGATCCCCAAAGGTTATTTACTTGCGGGGAGTTTCTTATTCGTCAGCTATGAAATCTGTCTGGCACTTTCCTTAGGGTATGCAGCAACCCGCCATCAGGCAATTGAAGTGGGCATGGTGAACTATTTATGGCCCAGTCTGACGATACTTTTTGCCATTCTGTTTAATGGCCAGAAAACCAACTGGCTGATTGTACCAGGATTATTATTAGCCCTTGGTGGCGTCTGCTGGGTATTAGGGGGTGAAAATGGCCTCAAGCCGGATGAAATTATCAACAATATCACTACCAGCCCGTTGAGTTATTGCCTGGCTTTTATTGGTGCTTTTATCTGGGCCGCTTATTGCACGGTCACCAATAAATATGCCCGTGGATTTAACGGTATTACCGTTTTCGTCCTGCTGACAGGAGCAAGTTTGTGGGTTTACTATTTTTTAACGCCGCAACCGGAGATGGTATTTAGCACGCCCGTCATTATAAAACTTATCTCAGCGGCATTTACCTTAGGATTTGCTTACGCTGCGTGGAACGTCGGCATTTTACATGGCAACGTCACCATTATGGCGGTAGGTTCGTATTTTACGCCTGTGCTTTCGTCGGCGCTTGCTGCGGTACTGCTTAGTGCTCCGCTATCGTTCTCTTTCTGGCAAGGCGCATTGATGGTCTGCGGCGGTTCCCTGCTCTGCTGGCTGGCAACGCGTCAACGATAAGCAAAGGCTACGACAATAAAGCCACGATTCATACGGCAACAAATACGTTTGCCGTATGTTAGTTTAAAAATTAGTAAAAAATATGATGCATCACTGTTACATTCAGTAACACATATCCATTCAGATAATCAGCTTTCTCCCCCCGCAGTTTCGCTTTGTTATCTATTCTTTCAATCAGCACTTCACTCTATTTACTCTTAATTCTAATAACGGACCATTGCGTCCAATGTCCTGCCTTGTCTTTTTTTCATTAACAATGTGTGCATGTGAGGAAGAATATGGCACTACAAAATGAGAAAAATAATCGTTACCTTTTGCGCGACTGGAAGCCAGAAAATCCGGCCTTCTGGGAAAATAAAGGAAAACACATTGCCAGAAGAAACCTCTGGATATCAGTAAGTTGTTTACTCCTTGCCTTCTGTGTCTGGATGTTATTTAGCGCAGTTGCCGTTAATCTCAATAAAATCGGCTTTAATTTCACTACCGATCAGCTTTTTTTATTAACCGCCTTACCTTCCGTTTCCGGCGCATTATTGCGTGTTCCCTACTCCTTTATGGTGCCTATATTCGGCGGACGCCGTTGGACAGTTTTTAGTACCGCGATTCTGATTATTCCTTGCGTCTGGCTCGGTATTGCTGTGCAAAATCCGAATACCCCTTTTGGGATATTTATTGTTATTGCTTTGCTCTGTGGTTTTGCTGGCGCGAACTTTGCTTCGAGTATGGGAAATATCAGTTTTTTCTTCCCGAAAGCCAAACAAGGCAGTGCATTAGGGATTAATGGCGGGTTGGGGAATTTAGGCGTCAGCGTGATGCAACTGGTTGCGCCGCTGGTGATTTTTGTACCGGTATTTGCTTTTCTTGGCGTCAATGGCGTACCGCAGGCCGATGGTTCTGTGATGTCGCTGGCGAACGCCGCATGGATTTGGGTACCGCTACTGGCGATTGCCACTATCGCCGCCTGGTCAGGGATGAATGATATTGCCAGTTCACGTGCGTCAATTGCTGACCAGTTGCCCGTTTTGCAACGGTTGCATCTGTGGCTGCTGAGTCTGCTCTATCTCGCTACCTTTGGCTCGTTTATCGGTTTTTCCGCCGGATTTGCCATGCTGGCAAAAACACAGTTCCCGGATGTGAATATTCTGCGCCTGGCGTTCTTTGGCCCGTTTATCGGTGCCATCGCGCGGTCGGTGGGTGGTGCTATTTCCGATAAATTTGGCGGCGTGCGGGTGACGCTTATCAACTTCATTTTTATGGCGATTTTCAGCGCCCTGCTGTTCCTTACCCTACCTGGCACGGGTTCCGGCAATTTCATCGCATTTTACGCTGTGTTTATGGGGTTATTCCTTACCGCTGGTTTGGGGAGTGGTTCTACTTTCCAGATGATCGCCGTCATCTTTCGCCAGATAACGGTTTATCGCGTCAAGATGAAAGGCGGCAGCGATGAACAGGCCCAGCGAGAAGCAATCACTGAAACGGCGGCGGCGCTGGGCTTTATTTCGGCCATCGGCGCGGTGGGCGGCTTCTTTATTCCACAAGCATTTGGCATGTCGCTGAATATGACCGGCTCGCCAGTGGGCGCGATGAAAGTGTTTTTAATCTTTTACATCATCTGTGTACTGCTGACCTGGCTGGTTTATGGTCGGCGGAAGTTCAGCCAAAAATAAGAGATCGATGCCTGATGTACAACCGTGTCGCATCCGACAAGGCATCAGATCCCAAATCATTCCTGGAGCAGGAGTCATGTCATGAGTAAACTTTTGGATCGCTTTCGCTACTTCAAACAAAAGGGCGAAACCTTTGCCGATGGTCACGGACAGGTGATGCATAGCAACCGCGACTGGGAAGATAGCTATCGTCAGCGTTGGCAATTCGACAAAATCGTGCGTTCCACCCACGGCGTTAACTGCACTGGCTCCTGTAGCTGGAAAATCTACGTTAAAAATGGCCTGGTGACCTGGGAAATCCAGCAGACCGACTACCCGCGCACTCGCCCTGATCTGCCCAATCATGAACCCCGCGGCTGCCCGCGTGGCGCAAGTTACTCCTGGTATCTTTACAGCGCTAACCGCCTTAAATACCCGCTAATTCGTAAACGACTGATTGAACTGTGGCGCGAAGCCCTTAAACAGCACAACGATCCAGTACTGGCGTGGGCATCGATTATGAACGATCCGCAAAAGTGCCTGAGCTACAAGCAGGTACGTGGGCGCGGCGGCTTTATCCGCTCCAACTGGCAGGAACTAAACCAGCTGATTGCCGCCGCTAACGTCTGGACCATCAAAACTTACGGCCCGGATCGCGTTGCCGGATTCTCACCGATTCCGGCGATGTCGATGGTATCTTACGCCGCCGGAACGCGTTATCTGTCGCTGCTTGGCGGCACCTGTTTAAGTTTCTACGACTGGTATTGCGACCTGCCGCCCGCCTCGCCAATGACCTGGGGCGAGCAAACCGACGTGCCAGAATCCGCAGACTGGTATAACTCCAGCTACATCATCGCCTGGGGATCTAACGTACCGCAGACGCGCACGCCAGACGCTCACTTCTTTACTGAAGTGCGCTACAAAGGCACCAAAACTATCGCCATTACCCCTGACTACTCGGAAGTAGCAAAACTGTGCGACCAGTGGCTGGCGCCAAAGCAAGGCACTGATAGCGCGCTGGCGATGGCGATGGGCCATGTGATTTTAAAAGAGTTTCATCTCGATAATCCCAGCGATTACTTTATCAACTACTGCCGCCGCTACAGCGACATGCCGATGCTGGTAATGCTGGAACCTCGTGAAGATGGCAGCTATGTTCCCGGGCGTATGATCCGCGCGTCTGACCTGGTGGATGGACTGGGCGAAAGCAACAATCCGCAGTGGAAAACCGTGGCGGTTAATACCGCAGGTGAACTGGTGGTGCCGAACGGTTCGATTGGTTTCCGCTGGGGAGAAAAAGGCAAATGGAATCTGGAATCCATTGCCGCCGGTACGGAAACCGAATTGTCGTTAACCCTGCTCGGTCAACACGACACCGTTGCAGGCGTGGCCTTCCCCTACTTTGGCGGCATTGAAAATCCGCACTTTCGCAGCGTAAAACACGATCCTGTCCTGGTGCGTCAATTACCCGTTAAAAACCTGACATTAGCCGATGGCAGCAACTGTCCGGTGGTCAGCGTTTATGATTTGGTACTGGCGAATTACGGCCTCGATCGCGGGCTGGAAGATGAAAGCAGCGCGAAAGATTACGCTGAAATCAAACCGTACACCCCAGCCTGGGGTGAGCAAATTACCGGCGTACCGCGCCAGTATATTGAAACCATCGCCCGCGAATTTGCCGATACCGCCCATAAAACGCATGGGCGCTCGATGATTATCCTCGGTGCAGGCGTCAACCACTGGTATCACATGGATATGAACTACCGTGGGATGATCAATATGCTGATCTTCTGCGGTTGTGTCGGGCAAAGCGGCGGCGGCTGGGCGCACTATGTCGGTCAGGAAAAACTGCGCCCACAAACCGGCTGGTTGCCGCTGGCCTTTGCGCTCGACTGGAACCGTCCACCGCGCCAGATGAACAGCACCTCGTTTTTCTACAATCACTCCAGCCAGTGGCGCTATGAAAAAGTCACCGCGCAGGAATTGCTCTCACCGCTCGCCGACGCCAGTAAATACAGCGGTCATCTGATTGATTTCAACGTTCGCGCCGAACGTATGGGCTGGCTCCCTTCTGCGCCGCAGCTGGGGCGTAACCCGCTCTCCCTGAAAGCCGAAGCCGACAAGGCCGGATTATCACCCGCCGAATTTACCGCCCAGGCACTGAAGTCAGGCGAGTTACGCATGGCCTGCGAACAGCCGGACAACGGCAGCAACCATCCGCGTAACCTGTTTGTCTGGCGTTCTAACCTGCTTGGCTCTTCTGGCAAGGGCCACGAGTATATGCAGAAGTATCTGCTGGGTACGGAAAGTGGTATTCAGGGGGAAGAACTTGGACCGACGGAGGGGATCCAACCGGAAGAAGTTGAGTGGCAAACTGCAGCGATTGAAGGCAAGCTCGACCTGCTGGTGACGCTCGACTTCCGTATGTCCAGCACCTGCCTGTTCTCCGATATTGTTCTGCCTACCGCCACCTGGTACGAAAAAGACGATATGAATACTTCGGATATGCATCCGTTTATTCATCCACTTTCTGCGGCGGTCGATCCGGCCTGGGAATCACGCAGCGACTGGGAAATCTACAAAGGTATCGCCAAAGCCTTTTCGCAAGTGTGCGTGGGGCATCTCGGCAAAGAAACGGATGTTGTGCTGCAGCCGTTGTTACACGACTCTCCGGCAGAGCTCTCACAGCCGTGTGAAGTGCTCGACTGGCGCAAAGGCGAATGTGACCTGATCCCGGGTAAAACCGCGCCGAATATTGTGGCGGTGGAACGCGACTACCCTGCTACCTATGAACGCTTTACCTCGCTCGGGCCACTGATGGATAAACTTGGCAACGGCGGTAAAGGGATTTCGTGGAATACCCAGGATGAAATCGATTTCCTCGGCAAACTCAATTACACCAAGCGTGATGGCCCGGCACAGGGGCGTCCGCTGATTGACACCGCCATTGATGCGTCAGAAGTGATTCTGGCGCTGGCACCGGAAACCAACGGCCATGTGGCGGTCAAAGCGTGGCAGGCGCTGGGCGAAATCACCGGACGCGAACATACCCATCTGGCGCTGCACAAAGAGGACGAGAAGATTCGCTTTCGCGATATTCAGGCGCAGCCACGTAAAATTATCTCCAGCCCCACATGGTCCGGTCTGGAAAGCGATCACGTCTCCTACAACGCCGGATACACCAACGTTCATGAGTTAATTCCGTGGCGCACGCTGTCGGGCCGTCAGCAGCTGTATCAGGATCATCCGTGGATGCGTGCTTTTGGTGAAAGCCTGGTGGCTTATCGCCCGCCTATCGACACCCGCAGCGTCAGTGAAATGCGCCAGATCCCGCCAAACGGCTTCCCGGAAAAAGCACTTAACTTCCTGACGCCGCACCAGAAATGGGGCATTCACTCCACCTACAGTGAAAACCTGCTGATGCTGACGCTTTCTCGCGGTGGACCGATTGTCTGGATCAGCGAAACCGATGCCCGCGAACTGACTATTGTCGATAACGACTGGGTGGAAGTGTTTAACGCCAACGGCGCGCTGACAGCTCGTGCGGTTGTTAGTCAGCGCGTACCGCCGGGCATGACCATGATGTATCACGCCCAGGAACGCATTATGAATATCCCCGGCTCGGAAGTAACCGGCATGCGCGGCGGCATTCATAACTCGGTCACCCGCGTTTGCCCGAAACCGACGCATATGATTGGCGGTTACGCGCAGCTGGCCTGGGGCTTCAACTACTACGGCACCGTCGGCTCGAACCGCGACGAATTTATCATGATCCGCAAGATGAAGAACGTTAACTGGCTGGATGATGAAGGTCGCGATCAGGTACAGGAGGCGAAAAAATGAAAATACGTTCGCAAGTCGGCATGGTGCTTAACCTCGACAAATGTATCGGCTGCCATACCTGTTCGGTGACCTGCAAAAACGTCTGGACCGGACGCGAGGGCATGGAGTACGCATGGTTTAACAACGTCGAAACCAAACCGGGCATTGGTTACCCGAAAAACTGGGAAGATCAGGAAGAGTGGCAAGGCGGCTGGGTCCGCGATGTCAACGGTAAGATCCGTCCGCGTCTGGGCAGCAAGATGGGCGTGATTACCAAAATTTTCGCCAACCCGGTCGTCCCGCAGATTGACGATTACTACGAACCTTTCACCTTCGACTACGAGCACTTGCATAGCGCGCCGGAAGGTAAACATATTCCCACCGCCCGCCCGCGTTCGCTGATTGACGGTAAGCGGATGGACAAGGTGATCTGGGGCCCAAACTGGGAAGAACTGCTGGGCGGCGAGTTCGAAAAACGCGCCCGCGACCGCAACTTCGAGGCCATGCAAAAGGAGATGTACGGGCAGTTTGAAAACACCTTCATGATGTATCTGCCGCGCCTGTGCGAACACTGCCTCAACCCCAGCTGCGTGGCGACCTGCCCCAGCGGCGCTATCTACAAACGCGAAGAAGACGGCATTGTGCTGATCGATCAGGATAAATGCCGTGGCTGGCGTTTGTGCATTAGCGGTTGTCCGTACAAAAAAATCTACTTCAACTGGAAAAGCGGCAAGTCAGAAAAATGTATCTTCTGTTACCCGCGAATTGAGTCAGGCCAACCCACCGTGTGCTCAGAAACCTGCGTGGGTCGCATCCGGTATCTTGGCGTGCTGCTTTACGACGCCGACCGCATTGAGGAGGCGGCGAGCACCGAGCGTGAAGTTGATCTCTATGAGCGCCAGTGCGAAGTATTCCTCGATCCGCACGATCCCTCAGTGATCGAGGAAGCCCTGAAACAAGGTATCCCGCAAAATGTGATTGAAGCTGCCCAGCGTTCGCCAGTCTACAAAATGGCGATGGACTGGAAACTGGCGCTACCGCTGCACCCTGAATATCGCACCCTGCCGATGGTCTGGTACGTTCCTCCGTTGTCGCCGATTCAGTCCTACGCTGATGCGGGCGGTTTGCCGAAAAGCGAAGGCGTGCTCCCCGCCATCGAAAGCCTGCGTATTCCGGTGCAATATCTCGCCAATATGTTGAGTGCTGGCGATACCGGCCCGGTACTGCGGGCGCTAAAACGGATGATGGCGATGCGCCACTATATGCGCTCACAAACCGTAGAAGGCGTAACGGATACCCGCGCCATCGACGAAGTGGGTTTGAGCGTCGCTCAGGTCGAAGATATGTATCGCTATCTCGCTATCGCCAACTATGAAGATCGTTTTGTCGTTCCGACCAGTCATCGTGAAATGGCGGGCGACGCCTTCGCAGAACGCAACGGCTGCGGCTTTACTTTTGGCGACGGTTGCCACGGCTCGGACAGCAAATTCAACCTGTTCAACAGTAGCCGGATTGATGCTATCGACATTACCGAAGTACGCAATAAAGCGGAGGGCGAATAATGCAGATCCTCAAGGTGATCGGCCTGTTGATGGAGTATCCGGACGAGCTGTTATGGGAATGCAAGGAGGACGCGCTGGCGTTGATCCGCCGCGACGCGCCGATGCTTACGGATTTCACCCGTAACCTGCTTGACGCGCCGCTGCTGGATAAACAGGCCGAATGGTGCGAAGTGTTTGACCGTGGACGTACCACATCGCTACTGCTGTTCGAACACGTTCATGCCGAGTCCCGCGATCGAGGCCAGGCAATGGTGAACCTGCTGGCGGAGTATGAAAAGGTCAGTCTGCAACTGGATTGTCGGGAACTGCCTGATTATCTGCCGCTGTATCTGGAGTATTTAAGCGTACTGCCGGACGATCAGGCGAAAGAAGGGTTACTCAACGTTGCGCCGATCCTCGCTCTGCTTGGCGGACGCTTAAAACAACGCGAGGCACCGTGGTATTCGTTGTTTGACGCCCTGTTGCATCTGGCGGGTAGTACACTTTCAAGTGACAGTGTCACTAAACAGATTCGCAGCGAAGAGCGCGACGACACCCGTCAGGCGCTGGATGCGGTGTGGGAAGAGGAACAGGTGAAGTTTATTGAAGATAACGCCACGGCGTGTGACAGCTCGCCGCTTAATCAATATCAGCGACGCTTTAGCCAGGATGTCGCGCCGCAGTATGTCGACATCAGTGCGGGAGGTGGGAAATGATTCAGTATCTGAACGTCTTTTTTTACGATATCTACCCGTACTTGTGTGGCACGGTTTTTATCCTCGGAAGCTGGTTGCGCTACGATTACGGGCAGTATAGCTGGCGCGCCGCATCCAGCCAGATGCTGGATAAACGCGGGATGGTGCTGTGGTCGAACTTGTTCCATATCGGCATTCTGGGGATCTTCTTCGGTCATCTGTTTGGCATGTTAACGCCGCACTGGATGTACGCGTGGTTTCTGCCGGTGGCGGTAAAACAGCAGATGGCGATGGTGCTCGGTGGTATTTGCGGTGTATTGACGTTGATTGGCGGTGCGGGGCTACTGGTGCGTCGTTTAACAAATCCGCGTATCAGGGCGACGTCTTCTGGTGCGGATATCCTGATCCTCGCCATCTTGTTAATTCAGTGCATTCTTGGGTTAACCACCATTCCCTTTTCAGCACAACATCCGGACGGCAGTGAAATGATGAAGCTGGTGGGATGGGCACAAAGCATCGTCACTTTCCAGGGCGGTGCATCGACGCATCTTGATGGCGTAGCTTATATCTTTCGCGTTCATCTGGTATTGGGAATGACTATCTTCCTGCTCTTCCCGTTCACCCGACTGGTGCATGTGTGGAGCGCGCCGTTTGAGTACTTTACTCGTCGGTATCAGATTGTGCGTTCGCGGCGTTAATTATCACCCTGCCGGATAGCCCTTCGCTCTCCGGCCTGTTGCAGGCTATGATAGTTCTCCAGCCACAGGAGAACGTTAATGAAACCGCAGGTTTACCACGTCGATGCTTTTACCTCTCAACCGTTTCGCGGCAATTCTGCCGGTGTTGTTTTCCCTGCCGATAATCTTAGCGAAGCGCAAATGCAACTTATCGCCCGCGAATTAGGGCATTCGGAAACTGCTTTTCTGCTGCACAGCGACGACAGTGATGTGCGCATTCGCTACTTTACGCCAACGGTTGAAGTGCCGATTTGCGGTCACGCGACCGTGGCAGCACATTATGTACGTTCGAAGGTATTAGGTTTGGGAAATTGCACGGTCTGGCAAACGTCGCTGGCAGGAAAACACCGCGTGACTATCGAAAAGCACAACGATGATTATCGTATTTCGCTGGAACAAGGTTCTCCTGGCTTTGAGCCACCGCTGGAAGGTGAGACACGTGCGGCGATTATCAACGCGCTTCATCTCACTGAAGACGATATTTTGCCAGGCTTGCCAATTCAGGTCGCAACAACAGGACACTCAAAAGTGATGATTCCGCTGAAAACAGAAGTGGATATCGACGCCCTTTCGCCTGACCTTGCTGCGCTGACCGCTATCAGCAAACAGATTGGCTGCAATGGTTTCTTTCCCTTCCAGATCCGTCCGGGCAAAAACGAAACCGATGGTCGCATGTTCTCGCCTGCGATTGGTATTGTGGAAGATCCGGTGACCGGCAATGCCAATGGTCCGATGGGTGCATGGTTGGTACATCACAACGTATTGCCCCACGATGGCAGCATGTTGCGTGTTAAAGGCCATCAGGGGCGTGCATTGGGTCGTGATGGAGTGATTGATGTGACGGTGACAATTCGCGATAACCAGCCGGAGAGTGTCACCATTTCTGGCACTGCGGTGATTCTTTTCCATGCTGAATGGGCAATTGAACTCTGAAACCGTTGCAATAGATGGCAGAAAAACAAATTGCCTGATGCGCTTCGCTTAGCAGGCCTACAACCGCCGGATTAGGCGTTTACGCCGCATCCGGCACTCTGGCACAAACTATTTCCCCGCCTCCGGATGCGTATCAAACGCTGCCATCACCTGCGCCAGCTCATCCACAGTAAACCCATGTTTCGCATCATCCACACCCAGTCCAAACTGCTCCTGCATCACGGCATACAACGACGCCGCATCTGGCAAATTCTGCTGCTCTGCTACGTGACCATTTTCATAATGGGTGAAATGTAAATTGGTCAGTGTCAGCTTGCCACCGTCCGGCAAATGGCGGCACATTAACAAATGATGGCGAAAATGCGATTGTGGCCAGTGCGCCGACCAGAAATTACCCATCACATAATCGCTTTGTTGCTGCTCGCAGAGATCAAAACGGTACATCGACTGCCAGTGCTGATGATGATTAAACTGCAAAACCCAGTCGTCCCCTTCCTGTAACAGCCGATATTCGCCATGTGGCGTTGTTTGCGCGATATCCGGCACTAAACGGATTGGCGCGGTCAGCGTCTGACCACCAAAACCAACGTCGGCAATCCATTGTTCACCTTCCAGTTCTACTAACAACAGACGGTGCGTGCGCGGCGGTAATGATGGTGGATTAGATAACACTACGCGCCCTAACAGACTACGTACATGAAAACCCAGCTCGCGTAATACCCGCTCAAACACGCCATTCTGTTCAAAGCAATAACCGCCACGCCGGGCGAACACCAATTTCTCTTCCAGAGATTGATCATCAAGCTGCATTTCCCTCGGCAGCAGAACATCAAGATTTTCAAATGGAATGGTGCAATTGTGTTTCAGGTGTAATGCTCGAAGCGTATCGATATTGGCCGCAGCAGCTCCCGACCAGTTAATGCGGGCAAAATAATGATTCAGAATGGGCGTCATCAGGCGTTTCCGTTAGTGGTTTTATCAACTTATAACCTGGAATAGACGCTGCACAGGCTATTTTGTGCGATCGCGGACATGTATCACGTTCGCAAATCGCCGATCCCGTTAATTTCGTTGCTTATTGCGTTACGAGCTACGCTTTTAAAACACCCTTCATAGCGAGGCGATACCGTGAGCCGATTCATCCCCGTCGAATTACACCATGCCAGCCGTCTGTTAAATCATGGCCCTACTGTCCTGATCACCAGTTTAGATGAGCAATCCCAGCGGCGTAACATTATGGCGGCAGCCTGGTCGATGCCGGTGGAGTTTGAACCTCCACGCGTGGCGATTGTAGTAGATAAATCGACATGGACGAGGGAGTTGATTGAACGTAACGGTAAATTTGGCATCGTTATCCCGGGCGTTGCAGCGACTAACTGGACGTGGGCAGTGGGAAGTGTATCTGGGCGTGAAGAAGATAAATTTAATTGCTATGGCATTCCGGTGGTGAAAGGTCCGGTGCTTGGTTTGCCACTTGTTGAAGAGAAATGTCTGGCGTGGATGGAGTGCCGATTGCTACCAGCGACTTCCGCGCAAGAGAAATACGACACGCTGTTTGGCGAAGTGGTATCAGCAGCGGCAGACGCACAGGTTTTTGTCGAAGGCCGCTGGCAGTTTGATGATGATAAACTCAATACGTTGCATCATTTAGGCGCTGGCACGTTTGTTACCAGCGGCAAGCGTGTTACGGCTGGTTAAGCATTACATGCTGTAACCAGGTTTCTTTATCAAGGCATCCATTTGAGGCGCGATTTCGGCGTCCCAGATAGCTTGCCATGATTCTGGTTGAATCTGCTGTAGCGCAATGCTTATCGAACTGTCTTTACTGTTCAGATGGCGAATAATAACGTCGGTAATATCTGCAGCAAGCGCTGCTTTTTGTTGTTCGTCCAGTTCACGCGGAAAACATTTAATGTCTATGTGCGGCATGATTGTGCTCCTTTTGAAAGATGTCAGTAAAATTAACACACGTTGTGAATGTCGTGTGTCCGGTAATGCGTTTTTACGGCAATAATGCCTACTTGAAATTGTACATATTTGTACTACACACTTTTAAATAAAGCGCCAATGAAAACGTTAACTTACAGAATATATTCTTCGCCAACATGCCATTAAGAAAACATCAAGTTTCCGGCTTGCCAATTTGTTAACGCCCATTATAGTTATTCTTGCCCTCACTAAAAATTTTCATCCGTAATTACCCCCAATAAAAATCCATTCTGGAGACACTTAAGATGCAGCTTAATCATATTGTTAAAAGTCTGCTAATAACGGGATTATTCACCACCAGTTCCTTACCTCTCCTCGCGGCGGAAGCCCCTAAAAACGCCACCGCAGCCACGCAGCAAGCAAACAATTTACTCTATAACCAGTTGCCGTTTTCCGATAACACTGACTTTACTGATGCCCATAAAGGTTTTATTGCCCCTATTCCTCAGGACGTGATTAAGGGCGAACAAGGAAATGTTATCTGGGATCCACAACAATACGCTTTTATCAAAGAAGGCGATAAAGCCCCTGATACGGTGAATCCAAGTTTATGGCGTCAGGCGCAACTGATAAATATCAGCGGATTATTTGAAGTGACTGAAGGTGTCTATCAGATTCGTAACCTTGATTTATCAAATATGACCATCATTGAAGGCAAAGAGGGTATTACCGTCGTTGATCCACTTGTTTCAGCAGAAACAGCCAAAGTTGGGATGGATCTCTATTACAAAAATCGCGGCCAGAAACCGGTAGTGGCGGTTATCTACACACACAGTCATGTCGATCACTACGGTGGTGTTCGCGGCGTAATTGATGAAGCTGACGTTAAATCAGGCAAAGTTAAAATCTATGCGCCAGCCGGATTTTTGGAGGAGGCCGTTTCCGAAAATATTATGGCTGGCAATGTGATGAGCCGACGAGCCAGTTATATGTATGGCAACTTATTGAAACCTGATGTTAAAGGCCAGGTCGGCGCGGGACTGGGAACAACCACTTCAGCAGGAACGGTCACGTTGATTGCTCCTACTAACTACATCACCAAAACCGGGCAAAAAGAAACTATTGACGGGTTGACCTATGATTTTCTGATGGCGCCAGGTTCCGAAGCGCCTTCTGAAATGCTGTGGTTTATTGAAGAAAAGAAACTGATCGAAACGGCAGAAGATGTCACGCACACCCTTCACAACACTTATTCGCTGCGTGGTGCCAAAATTCGCCAACCGCTGCCGTGGTCAAAATATATTAACGAAGCACTCAATTTATGGGGTGATAAAGCCGAGATTATTCTCGCTCAACATCACTGGCCAACCTGGGGCAACGATAACGTGGTCAAACTGCTTAAAAGCCAGCGTGATTTGTATCGTTACATCAATGATCAAACTCTGCGTATGGCAAATCAGGGGATGACCCGTGATGAAATTGCCGCAAACTTTAAACTGCCCTCTTCACTGGCTAACACCTGGGCGAATCGCGGCTATTATGGTTCGGTAAGTCATGACGTAAAAGCAACTTACGTGCTTTATCTCGGCTGGTTTGATGGTAACCCCGCAACGCTTGATGAACTGCCGCCAGAAGAAGGCGCAAAGAAATTTGTCGAGTATATGGGCGGTGCTGATGCCATTTTACAAAAAGCCAAACAGGATTATGACCAGGGTAATTTCCGCTGGGTTGCTCAGGTTGTCAGTAAGGTGGTGTTTGCGGATCCAAACAACCAGGCAGCGAGAAATCTGGAAGCTGATGCGCTTGAGCAGTTAGGCTATCAGGCTGAATCTGGGCCGTGGCGTAATTTCTATCTCACTGGCGCACAGGAATTGCGTAACGGTGTACAAAAATTACCAACCCCAAATACTGCCAGCCCTGACACTGTGCGTGCAATGACGCCAGAGATGTTCTTTGATTATCTTGCCGTCCATATTAATGGTGAGAAAGCGGCAGACGCCAAAGCCGTGTTGAATTTCGATTTTGGTGAAGATGGCGGCACCTATAAAGTGGAGCTTGAAAATGGTGTTCTCAATCATACCGCTGGTGTAGAAGCTTCGGATGCTGATGCCACTATCACTCTGTCTCGTGATGTATTGAACAAAATTGTATTGAAAGAAGAGACGCTGAAAGAAGCCACAGACAAAGGAGATGTCAAAATTACCGGCAATGCGGAAAAACTCAACGAGCTGTTAGGTTATATGGATAATTTTGAGTTTTGGTTCAATATAGTGACACCATAAATTCAGTATAAATTGGGCAGGTTTCCTGCCCTTTTCTGGTTATAAAAAATGGTTTCTGATAAAAGAAAAAACGCTCATTGTTCGTGGAAAAATCGCCAGGATATGGTTATTCGCGGAATGTCGATTAGCCTGCCGTGGTTTGCCTTGATTAACATCTGTTTTTCATCGATGATTTTGCTGCGTGGTATTTTGTTTAATGATGACATGACTTCAGGGCTTAATGAGAAAAACCTTGTACATACTATTGATATATCATCTTTCGGCATTCTGCTGATTAGTGGCCTTTTATTGCTCATCTCCCGAAAAAAAGTGCTGTATATTCAGCAACTATTGGTCATTCTAAGCCTGTTATGGTCATGGTGTTGCTTTTATTTCATTGCACACTGGACGCTACCTTTTGCTTATCCTCTGTGTGTATTATTAATGCTTAGTGCTGTTGTTGCGCTGTATTTTCACACGCCATCATTACTCGCATTTATCACTCCATTATGGTTTAGCATCCCGTTAGCCAGTCTTGTTCTCAATCAGCATGTGAATGTTCATTTCGCTGTTATCTGGAGCCTTTTTTCACTGGCGCTATATGGTGGGCGACTTATTTTGTTACGTTGGTTTGAAGAAGCATGGCAACAAAACAAGTACAACAACCAGTTAATTAATCGCCTCGATGCATTAGCACATCGTGATCCTTTAACTGGGATAGCAAACCGACGTGCAATGAACAGTATCTTACACGACGCGATAGATAACGGCGGGTCATTTGCTCTCATTATGTTGGATGTCGATTTTTTTAAACGCTACAACGACACCTACGGGCACCCAGAGGGCGATAAATGTTTGATACAAGTTGCCGACGCCCTGCAACGCGCAATACGCCAGCCTGAAGATATAGTCGCTCGTTATGGTGGCGAAGAGTTTGCCATTCTACTTTTTAATGCAACATTGCCGGAAGCTGAGGCGGTAGCAGCCAGAGTGAAGCAAGAACTTAAACTGGCAGCTATCCCGCATCAGGCATCTGCTGTTAGTGCATTTGTTACGGTTAGTCAGGGGATTGCCTGTTCTGCTCCCGCAAAAACGGCTGAACAAATTGTTTCAGATGCCGACGCCGCGTTATACCGGGCGAAAGAAAATGGGCGAAATCGATGGGCTTTATAAGCATTAGGGGACTGGCCAGATTACGTCTCTCCGCTCTTAACAAGGGCTGACGGGTGATAATATTTGTCCAGAGCTATCTTCTCTGCGATGTCTTTCTGGCATTCATTGGAGCGGTGGTGATTATTTTTCCTTTAATGCCCATCATGTTAAGACGTTCAGAAATCACATAATCTCATTGGATTTTTCATCCGTCTTGATCTTCCCGAAGACCAGACTGTGCATTGTTGAGAATGCAATAATAACGAGAGTCGCTCCCCTGCGACGACTTTTATCTTAAGAGTGCCGAAGTGTTTTTCCATCAATTGCGATGACGTCTTTATCATCTGAAGAGTGACATTCACGCATCCAGTTAATATAGCACTCATGAAATTTTACAGGACTGATACAGGATACAACTCTGGTAATAATATCGTGAACAGGAATACCATTTTCAAAATCACCATATCGCTTCAAAAAATCGAGATGCGTTTCTCCAAAATCCTCTATGTCTTCACATCTTTCTGCACCAGAAATAACGGCGCAAATAGTCAACAGTAGAATATCAGACAATTTATGTTCCACTTTCCAGACTTGTCTGTAATCGGGGATAATAGAAATATGTCCCATCAAATTTTTAAGTTCTATTTTGTTCTCCTTAATTATGTAAGGAGTATTTGATCATGTATAAGCAATGAAAAACAGCTTTAGGTAATAAGGAATATCTCAATTTTTAAACATAAAATGCGAATTATTTAGTACAAAAAGTGTACTTCTGATGATCTTTCCCTGGGATACGCAATCTACCCATTTAGCGAATTGTACCATCAACGTCAACCATAAATGTTCAAAATCATAGTGTTATACCATTATGACTTGTTGTCATCTATTAATAAATTCATTAGGAGATAATTTATCTTATCTATTTATTATAAGCAATTATCTGGTTACAATAAAAAAGCACTCCTCATAAGAGAAAAGAAAATACTTATTTTGAGGTGTGATAATTATAGTTGTCTCATCTGATGGTAAAAAATAATAATTCCAATATTTCTGCAAAAGAGAATATGGAGTTATACATAGATGTTTCTCACCAAAGAATAAAAAAACAGATTGAGGACAGTCAGATAATTCATTAAATCTCGAGAATAAATCATCAGCCGATTCCTTTATGTCGAAATCGACATCGCAATATTCTATATTCGAGAATACTTTCATATCCATTTTCATCAGATGTTTCACATTTGGTGAGACAAACATAGACCAAAGAATTTTACTCTGTTCTTTATTAAAGAATATTATATCTCCGCACTGAACAGCTTGCATTAGTTCAGAGCAATCCTCAAAACGCCATATTTCAAAAAATTCTTCATATTCAGAAAAAGACATGGCCTCTTCCTCCGCTAGATTTTCCCGATTCCCAATCTTTCCATTTGACATGGGGTATGTCATTTTCAGGTGCATTTTGCGTATGTGATTCATTTGGATGAACTTCATATCCTTTCTTGTAAGACTCACCCATCTCATTATAGGGATCGCTAGGAGCACCTTGTCTTTGCATACGTCCACGGCCCTGACTAATAAGATCTACCAGGGCAAGATTACGAAAGCCCGCTCCCCGCAAGGACTGACGCCAGGTAGTTTCTGTCCATGGCTGCTTTTCGCATCTTACGTCTTAACCCTGCCTTGAATACCTTATCATTCGTCAAAATATTAATAGCAATGTGCCGTATCCCTGAAAATAATTCTGCTGCATTTCCTCTTCTTATTTTGCAGTCGTCTTCATTCATTACCACGTCCAGACGCCAGTGCAGCTTATTCTCCACGTGCCAGTGATTTCGGATCGCTGTGGCGAACTTCTCAGCGGTTAAATCAGCAGAACTGATATAATATCTGACCGTCATTTCTGGCTCTTTCTTTTGTTCTGCTATTATGGACCGAAAGGAGACTGCCACGCATAATTTCTTCAGCCCTTTCCATTCAAACGTGAAATCAATAAGTTCATCAGGGACATCGCAAACAATATGAAGACGGTTCTCTTCTCTGCCGTGACTCTTTTCACTAATTGCGTAACTGTCATGCTCTGGATTATTTAATTCTTTCAGCGGAAATTTTTCCTCAAAGGCTTTATTTAGCCGCCCCTGGTTTCCTTTTACAGCGAATAAATAATCACCTCCCTGTTTTTGTATCTTCTCTGCAATATCTTTCTGGCAACCCATCGCATCAGTTGTGATAATTTTTCCTTTAATATCCAACATGTTAAGAAGTTCAGGGATAGCTGTGATCTCATTAGATTTCTCATCTGTCTTGATCTGTCCGATGACCAGACTGTGCATTGTTGAGAACGCACTAATGACATGAATCGCTCCCTTGCGGCGACTCTTGTCATAAGAATGCCGGAGCGTTTTTCCATCAATTGCAATGACGTCTTTATCATTTGATGAATGGCAGCCACGTATCCAGTTAATAAAGCACTCGTGAAATTTTGTAGGACTGATACAGGATACAACTCTGGCAATGGTATCGTGAACAGGAATACCATTTTCAAAATCACCATATTGCTTCAAAAAATCGAGATGTGTTTCCCCAAAATCCTCTATATCTTCCCATCCTTCTGCACCAGAAATAACGGCACAAATAGTCAACAGTAGAATATCCGATAATTTATGTTCCACTTTCCAGGCTTGTCTGTAATCGGGAATAATAGAAATATGTTCCATCAATTTTTTAAGTTCCATTTTGCTCTCCTTAATTATGTAAGGAGTATTTGATCATGTATAAGTAATAAAAAACAGCTTCAGGTAATGAGGAATATCTCAATTTTTAAACATAAAATGCGAATTATTTAGTACAAAAAGTGTACTTCTGATGATCTTTCCCTGGTACTTCTGATGATCTTTCCCTGGGCATGAGCCGCTGCCCAGGGCAAGATTACGAAAGCCCGCTCCCCGCAAGGACTGACGCGAGATAGTTTCTGTCCATGGCTGCTTTTCGCATCTTACGTCTTAACCCTGCCTTGAATACCTTATCATTCGTCAAAATATTAATAGCAATGTGCCGTATCCCTGAAAATAATTCTGCTGCATTTCCTCTTCTTATTTTGCAGTCGTCTTCATTCATTACCACGTCCAGACGCCAGTGCAGCTTATTCTCCACGTGCCAGTGATTTCGGATCGCTGTGGCGAACTTCTCAGCGGTTAAATCAGCAGAACTGATATAATATCTGACCGTCATTTCGGGCTCTTTCTTTTGTTCTGCTATTATTGACCGAAAGGAGACTGCCACGCATAATTTCTTCAGTCCTTTCCATTCAAACGTGAAATCAATAAGTTCATCAGGGACATCGCAAACAATGTGAAGACGGATTTCTTCTCTGCCGTGACTCTTTTCACTAATTGCGTAACTGTCATGCTCTGGATTATTTAATTCTTTCAGCGGAAATTTTTCCTCGAAGGCTTTATTTAGCCGCCCCTGGTTTCCTTTTACAGCGAATAAATAATCACCTCCCTGTTTTTGTATCTTCTCTGCAATATCTTTCTGGCAACCCATCGCATCAGTTGTGATGATTTTCCCTTTAATATCCAGCATGTTAAGAAGTTCAGGGATAGCTGTGATCTCATTAGATTTCTCATCCGTCTTGATCTGTCCGATGACCAGACTGTGCATTGTTGAGAACGCACTAATGACATGAATCGCTCCCTTGCGGCGACTCTTATCATAAGAATGCCGGAGTGATTTTCCATCAATTGCGATGACGTCTTTATCATCTGAAGTATGGCAATCTCGCATCCAGTTAATAAAGCACTCGTGAAATTTTGCAGGACTGATACAGGATACAACTCTGGCAATGGTATCGTGAACAGGAATACCATTTTCAAAATCACCATATCGCTTCAAAAAATCGAGATGAGTTTCCCCAAAATCCTCTATATCTTCCCAACCTTCTGCACCAGAAATAACGGCACAAATAGTCAGCAGTAGAATATCCGACAATTTATGTTCCACTTTCCAGGCTTGTCTGTAATCGGGAATAATAGAAATATGTTCCATCAATTTTTTAAGTTCCATTTTGTTCTCCTTAATTATGTAAGGAGTATTTGATCATGTATAAGCAATAAAAAACAGCTTCAGGTAATGAGGAATATCTCAATTTTTAAACATAAAATGCGAATTATTTAGTACAAAAAGTGTACTTCTGATGATCTTTCCCTGGGCATGAGCCGCTGCCTCTCTCGCTCTTTTTCTTGTGGAATGGCGAGTTGATTTATTTTGAGGACGTCCACACCACGTTCTTCGTAAACCTAATGGGTCTGTATACGACAGCGGATTAGGCGCATAAGCATAGAAGTTTATTCCCCCCGCCAGCCCTATCGGATCGGGTTACGTAAATGTTCCACAGTCCGAGTCGTAGTACCTCAGAAGGTTGCAGTGCAATCCCGCCTTGCGACATCAAGGCATAGTTTCAGAAAAAGTAAGGCGCAATCACCATACCCCAATTCACTGGGTGCTAAATAATATCTGGTAACATCCCTTATTTCAATTCTATTTCATTACAACTTCTTTGCTTTCCATATTCTTTGCGCAGCTAAAAAAGATACTCCTTTGAACCAAGACGCACATTCAATAACTTGTTCCCATGAATATATTTTATGTGAGCTAAATTTTATCGATTCATCTTGATTCATTATCTCAATAAAATAATATCCTTTATTATAATCTCTTTTTTCTATTCGATCTTCAGCTCTTGCCGGACGTATAGAAATAACACAATCATCTAATAAACAAAATCTTTTCTTTATAATCGCATCATCTTGGTTCCATGGATTTGTACTTGCCATTTGTTCTGATTGTTTCAGCTCATTCACTACTGTATACCAAATAGCTTCGGTATCACTTGCCTTTGCATTCTCTCTATTAGACTCGGATCTAAATATAATTTTGTCCATTTTAATAATCCAAATGTAAATTACTTAAAATACCCTCTGCCTCATTCCAGGCATTGACATGGGAACCAGCCCCGAATTCAGGATGTCCTAAAATGTCATCACGCCACCCCGCAGTTCCACTTGCGTTTGTAGCACCTATACGTCCTTGAGAATCTTTCCACGTATATGGACCACCTCTGAAGTCAGGCTTTCTTGTTATGATACGATCAGAACCTAGATTCCCTGCTATTTCTGATGCAGCCTGTCTTGCAGCTCGACGATTAGGCATCTGATATCGATTCTCAGCGGTCTGAATCCCGCCATGCTTTTTGATAATATCTTCAGCACGTTTCTGGCCTGTACTACTAGAGAAACATGATTTTAGCCCAAGTGGATCAATCCACCCCAGCGGATTCGGCGCGTATTGGTATAAGTTTATTCCACCAAGCAGCCCTATCGGATCCGTAACTATGAACCGCCCGACATCCGGATCATAGTACCTGTGCAGATTGTAGTGCAGCCCCGTCTCCCTGTCGAGGTACTGTCCCTGGTAACGCAGGTTCTGTTCCACCCTGCCGTGGTCCTTCTCCTGTATCGTGTTACCCCAGACCTGATACCCCGTCTCCCACACGATTTTCCCGTCACTGTCCGTCATCTCTTCCGGCGCGCCGTTCACATCCGTGTGAAAATACAGTATCCGGTTCGGTCCCTCTTTGCCCGCCTTATCCACCCGCGCCAGCGGTTCATAACTCCCCTGGTCACTGTAGATATACAGGCTGCCTGTTCCCTCCGGCCTGCTCTCCTGCGCCAGTCGCATTCCGTCCCATAAAAATTTTGTCCGGTTGTACGCTTTACCGTCAGGGCTGATGTGCTGTTTTTCCGTCCGCCTCCCCAGCGCATCGTACACATACCGGTACGTTCCCCGCACTGTCGTCACTTCCACCATCCGGTGTTCCGCATCATAACGGTAACTCTGCGTTCCGCTCCGGCCCTGCTTTTCCACCGCACGGCCAAATTCGTCATAACGGTAGTGCACACCACGGTAAGACATCAGCCGGTTGAACGGCACCACGCTGTTTTCTGCCGTGGCCCTTTCCCCCGCGCGCCTCCCCAGCAGGTTTCCCGCCGCGTCGTACTGCCAGCTCGCCAGATACCCCTCATCCTCCGAACGACACGCCGTGATGCGCCCCGTGGGGTCATAGAAGTAATCCGTTTCCCCCCGCCGGCTGTGCCGCGTCTTCAGCAGTTCATCCTCGCCGCTGTAGCTGTACTGCCGGTCCGTGAACGTCTCCGGTACCACCCCGCGCATCCCGCTGTATGTCTCCCTGCGCTTCAGCCGCCCGGTCGGGTCATAAAGCTGCCGCGTGCTCAGTCGCCCCTGACTTCTGAGCACCTCCCGGTGCAGGGCGTCACGTGTGAACTCGCTGATGACCTCCCGGTCCAGATTTATCTGCTGAAGATGTCCGCTCCCGTAGTACAGATGGCGCTGCGTTCTGCCGTCCGGAAAGGTGGTGGCAGTCCGGTTGCCCAGTTCATCGTACTGGTGGGTCAGGATGCCCTGCGCCGTCTCCTCGCTAAGCATCCGCCCCAGTCTGTCGTAACTGAAACGGATAATCTCCGGGGCATCCGTTTCCCCGGCATCCGACCTCCGGCGGCGGATTTCCAGTAGCTGGTCTGCCGCATCATGGACGTATTCCGTACGGCTATCGGCTGTCTCCTTTGCCGTGAGCCGGCCCACCGCGTCGCGCTCCAGCTGGTGGCGGATTTCACCGCCCCGGTCCCCGGTGAACACCACTTCCGTGACCGCGTTCAGCGCGTTGTAACGGTACGCCTGGCGGCAACCGTCCGGGTTTATCTGCTCCGCCAGACGGTCCAGCACATCGTGGCGGAACTGATAGCGTTCTCCGTTCTCGTTTGTCAGCCGGGTCAGCCGCCCGTAAGCGTCGTACCCGAACGCCGTCCTGCGCCCCATCGCGTCCGTCCGGCTGCGCACCCGGCCCTGCCCGTCGCGTTGCCAGCGCGTTATCCTCCCCATCGGGCTGGTGTACTTTACCAGCCTGCCCGCCGCGTCTGACTGGTAATTCACCGTGCGGCCGTCCGCCAGTATCACCTCCGTCAGATGACCGCTGTCGTCATACCCGTAGCGGGTGCTGTGGCTCTGCGCATCCGTCATTCTGATAAGCCGCGTGCGTTCGTCGTAGAACCAGGCCGTCTGCGAGCCGGAACAGTCCGTGTGCCGCATGAGCTGCCCGTCTTCATTCCACTGGAGGTATTTATTCCCCCCGCGCGCATCCGTTATCTGCACCACCTGGCCGTGGCGGTCATACTGATACCGGGTGTTCTGCTGCAGCGGGTCGGTCACGGCAAGAAGATTGCCGCGTTCATCGTACTCACAGCGCCAGCTGTTCCCCGCTGCATCCACTTCCGTTTCCGGCTGGTGCCACACCGGGTGCCACTGCGCCTGCTCCACCCGCCCCAGCGGGTCGTGCGTCTCCGTGATATGCCCCTGCCGGTCATACACATAGCGCCATTTGCCGCCCTGAGGGTCGGTCATCCCCAGCAACAGTCGTTCTTCGTCGCTCCAGCGGAACGTCATCACCTGCCCGGCTTCGTCCTGGTACGCCGTCACCTGATTCTGTGCATCCCACTGATGAAAGCGGGTCCGGCCCATCCCGTCTGTCACACATACCACACGTTCAGCCATCCGCCAGTCCAGACGGTATCGCGCACCACTGTCGGTATGGTGGCCCGTCACGCGCCAGCCTGCATCATCCGGCCCTTCATACCAGCCCCACTGGTAAAAATATCCTTCGCCACCGGGCTGGCGGTGCAGCGTCATGCAGTGGTTTTCGTCGTAAGCAAACTCACGCAGCAGGTGCCCCGTGCTGTCGTACACGCCGTTCAGGTGGCCGGCCTCGTCATAGCGGTAACGACGCAGCAGTAAAGGTGCAGTCTCAGGGAAATGCTGATAAATCTGTGTCACCCGCCGGGGATGCGCCGTCAGTTCGTAATACAGACGGATGCACGGACGCTGCTGTTCACCGCTGATTTCAGTGATGCGTCCCCGGTCGTCGTAGTACAGATTCAGACAGTTGCTGTTACGGTCGCCCAGCATTTTCAGCCGCTGGCGCTGCGGGTGGTGCGGGTCGGCCTCAAACAGAAAACACTGTCCATCATCGCTGCTGATAAGCCAGTGCCCCTGCTCACCACGCCTTACCGCCAGTCCTTCGCCGGGGCTGTAAAACCCGCCCCCCGGCAGTACGGCTTCCATATCCAGGCGTCGCCCCATACCCGACACAAAGGTCATGCAGTTTTCGTCCGCGTTACCCGGTGTGCGCACGAGGCTGACTTCATACATCACACTCCAGCCCTGACCAAACATCCCTTCCGTGCGTTCGTCACGACTGCTGTACACGCGCTGCCAGTCCAGCGGAAAGTGGCCCGGCAGGCTGAAATCGAAGTCATCGTCATCGGCCAGGTATTTGGCCCCGGTGGCGGCATTGACCGGATGCGGAAGGGCTGTGGTGGCCTTCTGCGTCAGCATGCTCATCCCGACACTGGCAGCAAAACAGGCGATTTTAGAAAGCATTTTGCCCGGGCGAAGAAACATCAGCGCCACGGTTGCCACCAGGGTTATCTGCGACCTGCCGCTTCTGATATCCCTGACCACCAGTAACGGACCGCCAATGCGGACATCCGGTGACACAAACGCCCCGTTTCCCGGCTCATTCACCACCCTGGCCTCGCAGGTGCAGCGTGCCCCGCTGCGTGCCGCCGGCTGGCTGTTGATACGCACATCCCGCGCGCCTTCCGCGATATATTCCGCCGCGGGCGGCTCGTCATCGCCTTTGAACAGATTACTGATACTGCCAATAACCGCATTCACTCCCTGAAAGGCGGTTTCCAGCATACCGTCCGGACTCAGCAGGTTAAGGGCCGTTCCCAGGGGGTCATCCAGAAAGGCGGCTTTTTTTGTGCGAGAAACTGCGTCAGTGAGGAAGGATGTTTATGGCAGTCGATTTTATCGTCAGGGGTCGGGGTGGAGCCAGGGGCCGCACCGGCCACAGTGGGCTGCCATAGTTCCGACACAAAATGTGTCACGCCATCCACCATTTCAGAACGCCCTTCTTCCGTACTGAGCTGGTCGTGCAGCGCACGGGACATCAGCACAGGCCCTGTTACCGGGTTAACCGCCAGGGCTATTGCCCCCGCCATTTCCAGATATTCCCCGGCGACATCCCGGAACGTTCTGGCATCCTCCTGACGCTGCGCTTCTTCCTGTTCTGCCTTCGCCTGCGCTTCCTGCGCCTCAATGTCCTGCCGCGATGCCGCAGTAGCCGCTGCCCGCGCGGCAGGTTTGCTGTTGATCCATGTGTCGCCAGAGCCGGTGAGGATGTAACCTTCAATCTGAGGAGGGAAAAGCAAATTTGCGAGGTCTGAACAGGCTTCGCTGACCGTTTCTGTCACGCCGGTGTACACCATCGCCACACCCACCACAAAACCGGTCAGCACGACGGCCGTGCATCCCATCGTGAACCCCACTGACGCCGCCAGTAACGAGGTTGCGCCGACAATGAGGGCATCAATAACGACATTTGCGGCCACCTCCAGCACCGCCCCCAGCACATCTGCCATAAACGACGTATGCAGCAGGGCATCACCCTGTCTTGCCGCCCAGAATGCATCTTCCATGTCCCGTTCCCTGTGTGATTAATTCGTCCTGGCTTCCTGCCGTATCCTGAAGCGCAGATTCTTTTTAATTTCAGCCCAGCGCGTCATATCAGCCGGGGTCAGCGGTGTGGTTCTGGCGTAGGTGAAGGCCATCATGACCCGCTCACCCGGCAATACAAATGCCACCTGACACTGGTACACATGCTCGTTACCCCGGAGAAACTGGCTCTGTATCTCCAGCCCTTCCTCTGCGTCATTAACCCCCACGCGGGTCACCTGCACGGGCGTGTAGCGCAGTTCTTTTACCTGCTTTTCCAGCTTTTTCATTTGCTGTTCAACCTGAGATGCTAATTCGTCTCCTTCCTGCATCTGGCCCCGGCTGATAATTAGTGCGGCGTCGGGATTGCTGAGCCGCAGCATATTAATGGTACTATCCTGAATAATATTTCCAGGAAAAGTTACAACAGCTTCATTAAGATAATACTCCGTCATAATGGCATGAGTCCTTTTTAATAAATGAATTGTTTATGGATTGGTTTTTATTTATTTTTTAGTCATGAAGGTAACGTCTATTGCCGTCTGAAGGGCTGTTTTCTCTAATGCTCCAGGCGGAGGTATATCTGCCGCTCTGTTATTCATATTTAAATCAAGCTGCCCTGATTGTGTATTTATTTTCCCATTTTCTGTTGCAGTAATATTAAAGTTCTTACAGGTTATATTAAATATCCCGTCACTGGTCATTTGCAGGATAGTTTCTCCGCAGCTAAGAATAATGGAATCTCCCGCAGCAAGGCGTAAATTCTGCACTGTCTGAATTGTTTTATCCCCTCCGGCGAGAGAGATATCATCTGTCTGGACTGTTAGAGAACGTTTCTCACCAATAATCGCAGTTTCTGTTTTATCAATGACTTTAAGGCGATTATTGCCCACCCAATGGCTTTCATTATTATTTACTTCAATGCGTTGATCTTTCTCGGCATGCAACCAGATTTCTTCTCCGCCAGTTTTATCCTCAAAACGCAGGGCGTTAGCATTGGTTGGGCCGCCGCCGATGGTGTGGCTGTAAAACCCGCTTTGCGTCGCTGCGCCCGGTAGTCCCCACGGTGGCATGGTGTCCTGGTTGTATGTCCGCCCCACGATAATGGGTAAATCCGGATCACCATTTTTGAAATCCACCAGAACTTCCTGACCAATGCGCGGGATCTGAATGCCACCGAATCCTTTACCCGCCCACGGATAACTGACACGGACCCAGCAGGAACTGTTTTCATCATTCTTACCGTAACGATCCCAGCCAAACTGAACTTTCACCCGGCCATATTTATCTGTCCAGATTTCCTGTCCCGCCGGGCCGGTCACGATGGCGCTCTGTGGGCCTTTGGTGTGGGGTTTGCTCAGGGTTCGCTGCGGACGGTAAACTTCATTGGTGGGATGTAACTCAAAGCTGGTTGAGTAAGAGAAGTGCTGCTCCTGGCCGCTGTGTTGCGCATTGTCCTGTATAAATAGCGTGGTCTGTGCCAGCAGATATTCCCGGTTCACTTCGGCTGTCGGATAGTTTTCCAGGGTGAAGGTAAAACCTGTCATCAGGGTACGAATATTGCCGCTGCCCTGTACCCGACTACCGGGGCTCCGCTGTTCTTCCATGCGGATGCGTGTCAGCATTTCACCTTCACTCTTTGTGAAGTAGTCTCCCGGCCATTCATAGTGCTCATATTCAGCAAGGCCGGTTTCACGCGGATTAGCCACGGTGCTCTTCAGCAGTGAACGCGGCTTCATAAAGTCGAAATCATTCAGCACCCACTGTCCGCTGCGCAGGCTTTCATTTGCTGTGATGGTATGGATAAACTCCTTGTCCAGTTTCAGCCCTTTCTGGTAATAACACACCAGCGGCGAATCTGCGCATGCCTTGTGGACATTAATGGCATCAGCCAGCACTAACGTGTGACTGTTCTCGCTGTGCTCAAACCACCAGTAGATACCCCACTCCTGCATCAGGCGCTGAATAAAATCGAAATCTGTTTCACCGTACTGCACCTGCCAGGCGCGAGTCGGATAATTTTCCACCAGTCGTTTTTCGACTGGCCAGGGGTACTCATCCAGTACCTCATCCAGAATGTCCACCACGTTTTTATTCTGAAACGCTTTGTAGTCACTAGTGTGGGTCAGTATTTTTAACCACGGTTCGATCCGCAGTTCATACACCACCGAACGTCCTTGGTGACCAGCCACGCGTGCTGCCGTCACCAGCCCGCTGATATAACGTTTTCCTCCGCCATCCAATTCGATATGGACGCACAGATCTTTGCCCACCATCGGTTTGAGCTGCAGGTTGGCTGCGGGGGAAACATAGCCCAGGTTCAGGGTGTCAGGCGTTTTTAATTTAATAGAATAAGTAAATAGTTCCCCTACTGTTTCTGTACCCCCCAAGCTTGCAAACAGTAACATTCCATCAGGAACTGCGCTGCCGCTCAAAGTCACGTTATGTGTACCCGATCCAACTAGTGCGCCGGATGGATAATCTGTAGCTGTAAAACTCATAATTAATCCTTTTAACTAGAAATGGTTCACTGCTAATAAGAAATCTTACAGAAAAGAAAATATGCAATATATTCGCCTGGCATAAAATACATCAATACTTATGAGTGCTACTAAGAAACTATCAACCATATATACCATGAAGAATGCACCGTCATGTTAACCTAGTGAAAACATTCATCTGAAACACATTAATAAAACCAATGGAATTATTTAATTTGTCATTTGATATGATTATCATCAAGTCTTAAAATACGTTCTCCTGATCTAATTATGCTAAAACCATAGTATTCTTTTTTACTTCCGGAAGAGAGCATGTATTTTCCGATATAAATAACATCTGAAGATAGCTCACTTATGTCAATACATACGGGATCGAACTGACCAGTCACTCTTTTCAGTTTTATTGCATTGCCATATTTACCTTCATATAAAATGTAATTTGAAATCATATTCCCATCGTCTGGTTTTGAACAAACCCGTCCGTCTTGTAAATATATATTACCAGGCAACAATGGGCGAACATAATCACCAACAGTACATCCCGACAAAAAGAGCAACAAAAAAAATCTCTTCATATGACGCCCGCAGGAAATAAACCAAGCACATTTTTGTATTTTTCCGATAGAGTATTCACTGACTCAGTTGTATCACCTACATACTTAACATTTGCCAAATCAGCTACCAGTCCATAGTTAATCAACAGCCAATAATCAGCAACTATAGACGCTTGTTGTTCCATGGAATAAGAAGCAATTGACTGTAAATTAAGATCGTAATGATAATTTGCTGCCCAGGAAAATAAACCACGCAACTTAACTGAATACCCTTTCTGATATTGCCAAACATGCATCATTTCATGAATAAACAAGTGAGAAGCACCTGCTACTGTTTCACGACCACCAGGCATTGCTTGCGATGAAAAATCTGAACTATAAACAGCATCAGGATAATACATTTCCCCGTTTGGGGTCATCGCGGTTCTTTCCCCTTGACCTGGCAAATATTTTTCATTATGGATCCATACTTTGTTATAATCAATTGTATTCTCAAAAATCGATCTGGCTAATGTTAATTCACCAGATGTCATTCTCCTTAATGACATATCCTTCCTCCTGGAGATAATATTTTTCAGATAAAAAACAAACGCTATTTTATTATTTATTAAATAGGGTTCTCTTTGATGTTCAACATTTCTACTTTGTGCAGTATTGATGGCATCATCTTCATAGACAATGAAATCAAAGCAAGTTCTCAACGATTTCCATTACGATTCCTTAACATTAGTTCTCAGCATCTTTATTTATCCATCTTCAATATCAATAGTTAATGTAAATGATTACACGGATAACATAATTTTCATCAATTAATTAATATCTGTAAACGCTACCGCCCCACCCTGATATCTTAATCTGCACATAGCCATCTTAACGTTATGCCCCATACATTAGTAATGTAAATTAAGAATTCGGAATATATCAAATTCACTTCATAAATTAATATCGAGAATGATATACACATTAATTATATTGAAGTAATGTTTTAAGGGTTGTAATGTCCCTGGAACAGGATTAATTCAAGAAGTTTCTGTTGGGCAATAGCGCATTTATCACCCAATATCACTCTTACATTTTTTGACACTTTCTGTAACGTCGGTAACTGGTACATCTAGTCAGCAATTGTATTGGTATTTGGCGTATTACCCCTAAAGCCCGTCATGCGTTAGTCCCTCACTATTCAATGATAATCAGCGAAGACCCCCCCAGTGTCCACTGAAACCACTGGCGCTCAGAGCGACGAACGAGTGGTGAAAAAGTCGGCGACCGTCGAGTATCATCGAACCAAAAGTGGTTTTTCCGTCATAATTTCATCAGGTTGCGACTTTGTCGCTAGCCGCCATTATCCCCACACATTTATAGCGGGATTATTTTGCATCGTTACACGATAACGGGTAGGATTCTGCGCCGACAGTTATACCCATAAAGAATAATGGTGAATCTTGTCATCGCCAGGATGAATAAACATTGTTCATGGCAACTTATATGACGTTTTCATTAAAGCAATCAGGGAGAGCAATGAGTAAACACGACACCGACACTTCAGATCAACACGCCGCGAAACGCCGCTGGCTTAATGCCCACGAAGAGGGGTATCACAAAGCGATGGGCAATCGTCAGGTGCAGATGATCGCCATTGGCGGCGCGATTGGTACTGGTTTGTTTTTAGGCGCGGGAGCCCGACTGCAAATGGCAGGGCCAGCGCTGGCACTGGTCTATTTAATCTGCGGCCTGTTTTCGTTTTTATTCTGCGCGCGCTGGGTGAGTTGGTATTACATCGCCCTTCCAGTGGCAGCTTTGTCTCCTATGCCCGTGAGTTTTTGGGTGAGAAAGCCGCTTATGTTGCCGGTTGGATGTACTTCATTAACTGGGCGATGACGGGGATTGTCGATATCACCGCCGTCGCACTGTATATGCATTACTGGGGCGCATTTGGTGGCGTGCCGCAGTGGGTCTTTGCGCTCGCTGCGCTGACCATCGTTGGCACCATGAACATGATCGGTGTGAAATGGTTTGCGGAGATGGAGTTCTGGTTTGCGCTTATTAAAGTGCTCGCCATTGTGACCTTTTTGGTCGTGGGTACAGTGTTCCTCGGTAGCGGTCAGCCGCTGGATGGCAACACGACTGGCTTTCATTTGATTACCGATAACGGTGGTTTCTTCCCCCACGGTCTGCTGCCTGCTTTGGTGTTGATTCAGGGCGTAGTGTTTGCTTTTGCCTCCATTGAAATGGTGGGTACAGCGGCCGGAGAATGTAAAGATCCGCAGACCATGGTACCTAAAGCGATTAACAGTGTGATTTGGCGTATTGGCCTGTTTTACGTCGGCTCCGTGGTGTTGCTGGTTATGTTATTGCCGTGGAGCGCGTATCAGGCGGGGCAAAGTCCGTTCGTGACGTTTTTCTCTAAACTGGGTGTGCCGTACATAGGCAGCATTATGAACATTGTGGTGCTGACCGCTGCCCTCTCCAGCCTGAACTCAGGTCTGTACTGCACCGGACGTATTCTGCGCTCGATGGCGATGGGCGGTTCCGCACCGAGTTTTATGGCGAAAATGAGCCGTCAGCATGTGCCGTATGCCGGGATTCTGGCGACGCTGGTCGTTTATGTTGTTGGCGTATTCCTCAACTATCTGGTGCCGTCTCGCGTATTTGAGATTGTCCTGAACTTCGCGTCGCTGGGAATCATCGCCTCGTGGGCGTTTATCATCGTGTGCCAGATGCGCCTGCGTAAAGCGATTAAAGAAGGCAAAGCAGCGGATGTCAGTTTTAAACTGCCTGGCGCGCCCTTCACTTCCTGGCTGACATTACTGTTTTTACTGAGTGTCCTGGTGCTGATGGCGTTCGATTACCCGAACGGGACTTATACCATCGCGGCGCTGCCGATTATCGGTATTTTGCTGGTTGTGGGTTGGTTTGGTGTGCGCAAACGCGTTGCCGAAATTCACAGCACTGCGCCAGTCATCGAGGAAGATGAAGAAAAACAGGAAATTGTGTTTAAGCCTGAAACGGCGAGTTAATTGCAAAAATTCCCGGTTTAAAGCCGGATGCGGCGCTAGCGCCGCATCCGGCCTACGAAAGACAAACTCCCCTGTGTCGATTACAGCGCAATACGAATCACATCGTCCGGCTGGGTAGCTTCCTGCTGTTTAGTGGATTTTTGTTTAACACTGACATACAGCGTTTTGCCATCGGCAGACAGCGCCAGGCTATTCGGATGAGTCGGCGTATCGAACGTTTTCACCACCTTATAGCTTTTCGCATCAATCACACTAACTTTACCCGCCTGACGATGCGTCACGTAGGCTTCATTACGCGCCGGGTTAAACAGCACAGCCAGTGATTCCGGTGCCGCAACCTTCGCCAGAATATTGCCATTACGGGTATCGACCACTAACACTTCTGCCGCTTTAGAATCGGTGATAAATGCACGCTGCCTGGCGGTATCAAGGCTGATGTTGATAAAGAAGTGCTCTTTGCCGTCATCCAGCAGCTTTTTACGGCTGAGGATTTTATTGTCGGCGGTGTCGATGGTAATCAATTCGCCGTCAGCGTTAGTGGTGTAAAGACGTTTGCCTTTACTATCCAGCGCTAAACCAGTGCTCATTTTACCGGTGTTCTGGATGGCGGTTTTCAGTTTGATGTTCTCGCCATCAACGACCCAAATCACGCTCTCTTTGCCAATACCACTGATGTAAACCGTGTTCGTGGCATCGTCTGCCACCAGTTCACGCGGTTGCAGCGGGCGCACCTCTTCCGTGCGCTTACGGTCATCCAGTACCAGACGCCCTTTCACTTCGCCCGTTTTGGCATCTATCGCCGTGACCGCGCTGTTTACGGTGTTACCAAACCACAACGTTTGAGTAGCGTTGTTAATGGTGGCGCCAAATGGCTTGAGATCGTTATGAATCGCCAGAGTCACTTCCAGAGTGACCGGATCGAGACGATAAACCACGCCGCCTTTATCCAGTTTGCGGCTTTGCGAAGTAGCAAGCCACAGCGCGTTCTCCTGCTGGCTATAAGCCATTTCGTAGGCACCTTTACCTACCGCTTTACGCAGCATTTCTTCTGCGGCCTGCGTACTGAATGATGAAGCAACGAGCAATGAACCTAACAGTAATGAACCACGCAGGCGCGATGAAAACAGATGACGTAAATGCATGACGACTCCCTTTGATGAACCGATATTTTTGCTGCTTCACAATGCTTCGCTGAGCGTAATCATCGTTACACTCTTGTTATAAATGGGAATGGTAATCATTATTTTCTCAAATGTGGAGTATTTCTTGTCGTTACGACTACAATTTTCTCAATTACTTAACGTATTGTGCCGTTTCGTTTTCCATAAGTTTACAATTTTATTACCATGACGGCGTATTCCCATTCTTAACCTGGCTTTTTTCATGAAGATTTTCTCCATCCGACAGACTGTTTTGCCCGCACTGATTGCCCTTTCCCCTTCCGCTTTTGCAACCAATGAACAAACCATGATTGTCAGTGCCGCGCCACAAGTGATTTCCGAGCTGGATACGCCAGCAGCAGTAAGCGTGGTGGATGGCGAGGAGATGCGCCTGGCAACACCGCGCATCAATTTGTCTGAATCACTGACCAGCGTGCCTGGTTTGCAGGTACAAAACCGGCAGAACTATGCGCAAGATTTACAGCTGTCGATTCGCGGATTTGGCTCCCGTTCCACTTACGGAATTCGCGGTATTCGCCTGTATGTGGACGGTATTCCCGCCACCATGCCCGACGGACAAGGGCAAACATCCAACATCGATTTAAGCAGTGTGCAAAATGTGGAAGTGCTGCGTGGCCCCTTCTCTGCCCTGTATGGCAACGCGTCTGGTGGGGTGATGAATGTCACTACTCAAACCGGACAGCAACCGCCAACCATTGAAGCCAGTAGTTACTATGGCAGTTTTGGCAGCTGGCGCTATGGGCTGAAAGCAACGGGCGCAAGGGGCGACGGCACACAGCCCGGCGATGTCGATTACACCGTCTCAACCACACGCTTTACGACTCACGGCTATCGTGACCATAGTGGTGCACAGAAAAATTTAGCCAATGCCAAACTGGGCGTACGGATTGATGACGCCAGCAAATTAAGCCTGATTTTCAACAGCGTGGATATCAAAGCAGATGATCCTGGTGGATTAACCGAAGCAGAATGGAAGGCGAATCCGCAACAAGCGCCACGCGCTGAACAGTACGACACGCGAAAAACCATCAAGCAAACTCAGGCTGGGTTGCGCTATGAGCGTAGCCTGAGCGCGCAAGATGATATGAGTGTGATGATGTATGCCGGAGAGCGAGAAACGACCCAGTACCAGTCAATCCCGATGGCACCACAACTTAACCCGTCGCATGCGGGCGGCGTGATTACTCTGCAACGCCATTATCAGGGGATAGACAGCCGCTGGACACACCGTGGCGAGCTGGGCGTTCCGGTCACGTTCACTACCGGCCTGAACTACGAAAACATGAGCGAAAACCGCAAAGGCTACAATAACTTCCGACTGAATAGCGGCGTGCCGGAATACGGGCAAAAAGGTGAGTTGCGCCGCGACGAACGCAATCTGATGTGGAACGTCGATCCCTATTTACAGACGCAGTGGCAGCTGAGCGAAAAACTGTCGCTGGATGCTGGCGTGCGCTACAGCTCCGTGTGGTTTGATTCCAACGACCATTACGTTACTCCGGGTAACGGCGATGACAGCGGTGATGCCAGTTATCACAAATGGCTACCAGCCGGATCGCTAAAATATGCGATGACCGATGCCTGGAATATCTATCTGGCAGCCGGGCGCGGTTTTGAAACACCGACGATTAATGAGTTGTCTTATCGCGCTGATGGGCAAAGCGGTATGAACTTTGGTTTAAAACCTTCCACCAACGATACGATTGAGATCGGCAGTAAAACGCGTATTGGTGATGGATTGCTTAGTCTCGCATTGTTCCAGACCGACACCGATGATGAAATAGTTGTCGATAGCAGTAGCGGTGGACGCACCACGTATAAAAATGCCGGAAAGACCCGTCGTCAAGGCGCTGAACTGGCGTGGGATCAACGTTTCGCCAGAGATTTCCGCGTAAAAGCGTCATGGACCTGGCTTGATGCCACATATCGCAGCAATGTTTGTAATGATCAGGACTGTAACGGTAACCGGATGCCTGGGATCGCCCGTAATATGGGCTTTGCGTCTTTGGGGTATGTGCCGGAAGAAGGCTGGTATGCAGGCACGGAAGCGCGTTATATGGGCAATATTATGGCAGATGATGAAAATACGGCCAAAGCGCCGTCTTATACTCTCGTCGGCTTATTCACCGGGTATAAATACAATTACCACAGTTTAACTGTGGATTTATTTGGTCGTGTCGATAATTTATTCGATAAAGAATATGTCGGATCGGTGATTGTTAATGAATCAAATGGTCGATATTACGAACCAGCTCCCGGGCGTAATTATGGTATTGGAGTAAATTTCGCCTGGCGGTTTGAATAACCACATTGATGCCCGGTATTTGCCGGGCATTTTTAATTTAACGGCTGTATTGCTGGCACAACATAGCAACGTTTTTTTGCATAATTTCAGCAAGACAATGTCTGCATCCCTCTTTGTCTTTTGCTTTTAACGCGGCGAATAGTACATGATAGCTTTCTATACGCTCACGTAATTCCGCTGGATTAATCGCTTCATAAAGATAATGTAAACCAGGTCCCATCCTGACCCATAATTGCTCAATCATTTCACACAGGATGGGCATATTTGAGCGATAATAAATCGCTAAGCGGAATAGTCTGTTTGCATTAATGAGTTGTTCCATATCGCCATTTTCTTGCGCCTGCTGTAATTTCTCGAGCAATTCCTGTAGTTCCGCTATGTCTTGCGAGGAAATGTTTTCAACAGCCTGGGCAACTGCCATTAATTCCAGTTCGTAGCGGATCCGATTGATTTCGTCTAATTGACTTTGCCTCACTTCCGGTACTGTAAATGCTTGTGCAGGTGCGACAGAGAGCGCATTAACCGAAACCAGGCGTAATAGTGCTTCACGTACAGGTGTAATACTCATGCCTAATTGCTCCGCCAGATTTTTAGTGATCAAGCGTGCGCCAGGTTTCAGTGCGCCAATACTAAGCTGATGTTTTAGGTCGTTCTCAACCTGCATAGTCAAACTGATATGCGGTATTTTTTCCGTTCCAGGCATGTTATTTCCTTCACGTGTATTCGTTCCAACTCTGCCGGTATAGCAGAAGTCGTTTACCTGGTGTATGAAGCTGAATAATCATTATCCACTCATCTTTATTGTTATTAGCCGTCGAACAGTGATGTGGTTAGTTAATTAAAGCTGGAAATAAGATTTTTGCCTGGATTTTTGTGGCGGCTTTACGCCGCCGTCGTATCTTTAGTCATCACCCGCGACGCGAATAACAACTTTACCGAAGTTTTTGCCGTTCAGCAGGCCAATAAACGTCTGTGGGGCGTTCTCCAAACCGTTGGTAACTTGTTCACGATAGTGAATTTTTCCCTCTTTTACCCACTGCCCCATCTCTTGCTGAAACTCATGGATGCGGTGTCCATAATCCTGACTAATAATAAACCCTTGCAAGCGAATGCGTTTTTTCAGCACTGTTGCCATCAACAGGGGTAAACGATCCGGACCGGACGGTAGTTCTGTGGCGTTATAGCCGCTCACTAAGCCGCAGACGGGAATACGCGCGGATGTATTAAGTAAAGGTAGCACTGCATCAAACACCTTCCCGCCAACGTTTTCATAATAGATATCAATCCCTTTCGGACACGCTTTCGCCAGCTGCCCGGCAAAATCATCCGCGTGGTGGTCAAGGCAAACATCGAAGCCCAGCACCTCGGTAGCATGGCGGCATTTTTCCGCGCCACCGGCCACCCCAACTACCCTACAACCTTTAAGTTTCCGATTTGCCCCACCGTCGCACCCACTGGTCCTGTCGCCGCAGCTACCACCAACGTTTCGCCCTCTTTGGGCTGACCGATATCCAGCAGGCCCATATAAGCGGTAAAGCCAGGCATCCCCAGCACACCCAGCGACCACGAAGGATTTTCCGGATGATCGCCAAGTTTCACCAGATCACCGCCACTGGATATGTCATAGTCCTGCCATCCACTGTAGCCCAGTACCCAGTCGCCGGGCTGGTAATCAGGATGATTCGACTCCACGACACGGCTCACCGTACCGCCGACCATCACCCCGCCAATATCAACCGGCGGTGAATAAGATGGCTCATCGCTCATACGTCCACGCATATACGGGTCCAGTGACAAATAAACTGTGCGCAGTAACACCTGCCCTTCACCCGGTGTGGCGACATCATCTTCTTCAAGACGGAAATTCTCGGGAACCGGCGCGCCATGCGGACGCGAGGCCAGAACCCAACGGCGGTTACGCTGCTTTTGTTGCCCCATAATGCTCTCCTGTGCTTTTGGCATGAATCCATCAATAGTAGCAGGCTCGCAGGATTGGTTTTGTTTGCAGCCGTCACATCCCCTCTGCGACACGCGATAATTTCCTCGAGGAATCCGTTGCTTCGGGCTGTTTTCGATAGTATTGATAACATCATCATCAATATTTAATCGAGGCCAGACATGTCCATCCGTTTTGCCTGCAAAGCCGATTGTGCTGCTATTGCGGAAATTTATAACCACGCCGTGTTGTATACGGCGGCTATCTGGAATGACCAAACAGTGGATGCAGATAACCGCATTGCCTGGTTTGAAGCGCGGACTTTAGCAGGTTATCCGGTGCTGGTGAGCGAGGAAAACGGCGTAGTGACTGGATATGCCTCGTTTGGCGACTGGCGTAGTTTCGATGGTTTTCGCCATACCGTGGAACATTCGGTTTATGTCCATCCAGATCATCAGGGCAAAGGTCTTGGGCGTAAATTGTTAAGCCGATTGATTGATGAAGCGCGGGATTGCGGGAAGCATGTCATGGTCGCCGGGATCGAATCGCAAAATCAGGCCTCGCTGCATCTCCACCAGTCGCTGGGATTTGTCGTCACCGCACAAATGCCGCAGGTAGGCACTAAATTTGGTCGTTGGCTGGATCTGACATTTATGCAGTTGCAACTCGACGAGCGCACTGAACCGGACGCGATTGGATGAATCAGTCGCTCACCCTTGCCTTTTTGATTGCCGCCGGAATTGGCTGGTGGTGCAAAACACGCTGATGGTGCGCATCACCCAGACGTCCTCAACCATTCTCATCGCCATGCTGCTGAACTCCCTGGTGGGGATTGTGCTATTCGTCTCCATTTTATGGTTTAAACAAGGGATGGCAGGGTTTGGCGAATTGGTTTCCAGCGTGCGTTGGTGGACACTGATTCCTGGCTTGCTGGGATCATTTTTTGTCTTTGCCAGTATCAGCGGATATCAAAACGTTGGCGCGGCAACGACCATTGCAGTACTGGTCGCCAGTCAGTTGATTGGAGGGCTGGTGCTGGATATTTTGCGTAGCCATGGCGTGCCATTACGGGCGTTGATCGGCCCAATTTGTGGCGCAATTTTACTTGTGGTTGGCGCCTGGTTGGTGGCCAGACGCTCGTTTTAATCACAGGATAGTGCCGCCTTTGGTTAACTGTTCGTGGCGAGCTTCCATATCTTCTTTATGCTTACGCCCGTGATGAGCGATTGCTGTACGCAGACGTTGCTGCTGAGTGTAACGTTCTTCCCGACTTAACTCTGCGTCATCGCTCAGGGCGATTAATAATTCGTTCATATGGGCAATGACGCTCTCATCAATCGCTGCATCCACGCGTGCGATGACCTCTTCCAGATGCGACATACTTTCTCCTTAGCCACTTGTGAAAATTATCGATTCTCCCAAATGATATAAGTCTGCGTTGTGCCGTCAAGCTAGTGCTCAAGATTTAAAACAGCGAAAACAGCAGCGCCACTGGAAAACTCATCGGCCAGGTCACCGCCACCAGGAAGGCGCTCAGAAAACGAATGTGCTTCTTCTCGTGGGAAAGAAACCAGGTAATAACAAACGCGATAGCTGCCATAACAGCATAAAAAACAAGCAGGTATTGATAAAGAGACATGTACGGGCGTCCAGCCAGAGGAATAAAACGCGCGCAAATATGCGTTATTTTTTGATGTACATCAAGTTTTACAACCCATTTGAGATATTTCCATAACCCGGGAGCTGCCCTTGTCCATCTTCAGAATGAGTATTATTGCGGATTTACTTAACCCGTACTATACACATAGGGGCTATGACAAAAGGTGGCAAAATATGAATGTTTCCAGTAGAACTGTTGTGCTTATAAATCTCTTTGCTGCTGTTGGATTGTTTGCTCTTATCTCTATGAGATTTGGTTGGTTTATTTGATGTAGCGATATTGCACGCAGTACACACTGTCAGAGAGATATCAACTCTCTGACAGTGCGTTAGATCTTCTCACACTCTCCCTGGCTACAATATTATCCTTAATGTTTAACCATTACGTGGCGGACAACGGTGTAATCCTCCAGCCCATAAAGTGACATATCCTTGCCGTAACCTGAAAGTTTCTGACCACCGTGCGGCATTTCACTTACCAGCATGAAATGGGTATTGACCCACGTGCAGCCATATTGCAGACGTGCACTAACGCGATGCGCCCGACCTACATCTTTCGTCCACACTGAAGAGGCTAAACCATACTGGCTGTCATTTGCCCAGTTCACTACCTGTTCTTCATTATCGAAGACAGTCACGCTCACCACTGGACCAAATACCTCTCTTTGAACGATAGCATCTTGTTGCAACGCGCCTGCCAGCAGCGTCGGCGCATAGTAATAACCGTTACCTTTTCGTTTCTCCCCGCCGGTGATCACTTTAATGTGTCCCGTCGCTTTCGCCTCTTCCACTGCTTTGCTGACGCGGTCGAGATGAGCCAGGGAACTCAACGGCCCCAGTTCTGTTGATTCGTCATCCGGCGCGCCCGATTTCAAGGTTGCGACAGCGGCGCCGAGTTTTTCCACCAGCGCATCGTAAATGCCTTTTTGCGCGTAGATTCGACAAGCTGCGGTGCAATCCTGTCCAGCGTTGTAATAACCAAACGTGCGTACACCTTCGACCACAGCTTCAATATCAGCATCATCAAAAACAATGACAGGCGCTTTGCCGCCTAACTCCATGTGAGTGCGCTTAATGGATGGCGCGGTATGGCTGATGATGTGCTCACCGGTGGCGATGGACCCCGTCAGCGAAACCATACGCACTTTTTGATGCCCGGTCAGTGGATCGCCCACGGTCTGGCCCCGGCCAAACAGTACGTTGATCACGCCCGGCGGGAAGATATCTTTCGCCAACTCTGCAAGTTTTAGTGCGGTCAGCGGCGTGATTTCTGATGGTTTAAGTACCACGCAGTTCCCCGCCGCCAGTGCCGGAGCCAGTTTCCATGCTGCCATCATCAATGGGTAGTTCCAGGGTGCAATAGAAGCCACAACTCCCAACGGATCGCGGCGGATCATAGAAGTATGTCCCTCGAGATATTCACCTGCCGCCAGACCATTCAGACAGCGCGCCGCACCGGCGAAAAAGCGAAAGACATCGACAATCGCCGGGATTTCATCATTGAACGCACTATGCAGCGGTTTGCCACAGTTACGGGACTCCAGTTCGGCAAAAACCTGACCATTTTCTTCGATAACATCAGCCAGTTTAAGCAGGCATTCTGCGCGCACCTTCGGCGTGGTTTGCCCCCATTCGGCAAATGCTGCATCTGCCGCGCGAACAGCAGCATCCACCTGTTCTGCCGATGCCTCGGCAATCTCCAGTAAAACGTCCCCCGTTGCCGGATTATAGACAGGCTGTTTTTCCCCTTCGCCGCTAACCAGTTCTCCGTTAATCAGTAACTTATGTTGCATAGCATATTCCTGTATCAGTGGTTATTGACCATTGTCGCCTTCGCGGGTTAGCCACCAGGCCCCCAGGATCGGCAAGGTTGTTACCAACATAACCAGCAGTGCCACCACGTTGGTTACCGGTACATCACGTGGTCGCCCAAGCTGATTGAGCAACCACAACGGTAACGTTCGTTCATGACCTGCCGTAAAGGTCGTAACGATGATTTCATCGAACGACAAGGCAAACGCCAGCATCCCTCCTGCCAGTAGCGCCGAACTAAGATTCGGCAAAACCACATAACGAAAGGTTTGCCAGCCATTGGCCCCAAGATCCATTGACGCCTCAACCAGACTCCACGAGGTGCGGCGAAAACGGGCAATGACATTGTTAAATACCACCACAACACAAAAAGTCGCATGCCCGACCACGATGGTGAAAAATCCCGGCTCCAGATTGATGGTTTTAAACGCGGTTAATAACGCCAGACCAGTGACAATGCCTGGCAGCGCAATGGGCAGCAGCAGTAACAGAGAAATGGCGTTTTTGCCGAAAAAGTCTCGTCGCCACAGCGCGGCAGCTGCCAGCGTCCCTAACACCAGCGCAATTAATGTTGCCAGCGCCGCCACTTTAAGTGACAGTGTCACGGCATCAAGAATATCACTACGCTGTGCTGCCACGCTAAACCAGCGCAGTGTCAGACCTTGCGGGGGGAAGCTAAATGCTGCTTCTTCAGTATTAAAAGCATAGGCAGCAATAATAAGGATGGGAAAATGTAGGAAAACCACGCCGCCCCAGGCCGCCAGTTTGAGGAAAAACGGTGCGCGTTCAGAGTGCATCGAACGCTCCCAGACGTTTCACGAACGCCAGATAGAGTGCGATAAGGACTATCGGCACCAGAGTAAAAGCCGCAGCCATCGGCATATTGCCAATCGCCCCCTGCTGGGAGTAGACCATATTGCCGATAAAATACCCTGGCGGGCCAACCAGCTGCGGGACGATAAAGTCGCCCAGTGTGAGTGAGAAGGTAAAGATAGAGCCAGCGGCAATACCCGGGATCGCCAGCGGCAGCACCACATAGCGAAAGGTTTGCCGTGGACGCGCGCCAAGATCGGCCGACGCCTGCAACAATGACGGCGGCAAACGCTCAAGCGCCGCCTGCACGGGCAGGATCATGAACGGCAGCCAGATATAGAGAAACACCAGAAAGCGCCCCAGCCCGGAAGTTGACAGCGTATTACCACCCACTGCCGGTAGTGTGAGAAATGCCGTGAGTAGTGGCTCCAGCCCCAGATGTTGTAAAAACCACTGCGCCACACCGTCTTTAGCCAGCAATAAGGTCCAGGCATAGGCTTTAACAATGTAGCTTGCCCACATGGGCAACATCACCGCAATGTAAAAGAACGCTTTCATTTTGCCGCTGGTATAGCGCGCCATATACCACGCCATCGGAAAGGCCAGAATAGCACTGGCGATAGTGACTGCCACAGCCATTGTCAGTGTGCGGAGAATGATGTCGTAATTCGCCGGATTAAACAGCGCACGGATATTCGCCAGCGTCAGTTCCGGCGTTACCGACATGGTGAAATCGTCAAAGGTATAAAAGCCCTGCCATAACAGCGTCAGCAGCGAGCCGAAATAGACGATACCAAACCACATTAGCGGGCCAAGCAGCAGCAAAAACAGCCCCAGCCCCGGATTACGCCAGAAGAAACCGGACACCTTACCCAGACCAGGACGTGAAGGTGATTGCAAGACGTTCATCACCATTCACCTCTCCTCAACCAGTGGCACCATCACATCACGCGCCCAGGAAACCATCACCTGTTGACCCGCCGTGAGCGTGTTGGGTAAGTCTTCGCCCGTTACATTTGCCTGGCTAACCAGCAGTTTTTCACCACTGTTAAGTTTCAGTTCAAAACGTGTGGTTGCCCCCTGATATTGCACCGCCTGAATCGTGCCATTGGCCTGCACTTCACCAGGTGTATTCAGGCGAATATGTTCCGGCCGCAGGGCAAAACTGCCCATCATGCCGCAAAGATTCTCGGCCATTAGCGGATCAAAAACGTTGGATGTCCCGACGAATCCCGCAACAAACGGCGTGCGCGGGCGCATATAGAGATCGCGCGGGGAATCGACCTGCTCAATGCGTCCATTATTGAAAACCGCCACACGATCGGACATCGACAACGCTTCGCCCTGATCGTGGGTAACGAAAATAAAAGTGATACCGAGAGACTGTTGCAGCTTTTTCAGCTCAAGCTGCATTTGCTCACGCAATTTGAGATCCAGCGCGCCGAGCGGTTCATCCAGCAACAACACGCGCGGTTCGTTCACCAGTGCTCTGGCGATGGCGACTCGCTGGCGCTGACCACCAGAAAGCTGTGACGGTTTACGTTGCTGTACAAACCCCAACGCCACTTTCTCCAGCGCCTCTTGCGCCATTGCGTAGCGCTGCTTTTTATCCACGCCTTTAACCATCAGCCCGTAGGCCACATTCTCGAGAATCGACATATGGGGAAACAGCGCGTAGTCCTGGAAGACGGTATTCACGTCCCGCTCCCACGGCGGTAGATTACTGGCCGGTTTGCCGAAGATAGCAATCGCCCCGCCGGAAAGCTGTTCGAAGCCAGCAATCAGGCGCAGGCAGGTGGTTTTGCCGGAACCGGACGGTCCCAGCATAGAGAAGAACTCACCATCTTTTATCGCAATACTGACGCCATCTACCGCGCGCACGTCGCCGTACAACCGCGAGACGTTGTCAAACTCCACTGCGTACGTCATATAACACCCCAGCGAAGTTAGCGACCGCCCATAATGGCAATGTAATCCTGCGTCCAGCGACTGTAGGGAACAAACTTGCCCCCTTCGGCTATAGGCGTTTTCCAGAAGGCAATTTTATCGAAATAGTTAAAGCCGTTGGTTTCACAGCCTTTATCACCCAGCAACGGACTGGCTTTGCAGCCTTCCGGTACTACCGGCAGCGAACCAAACCAGGCCGCTACATCGCCCTGCACCTTCGGCGTTAATGACCAATTCATCCATTTGTAGGCACAAACCGGATGTTTCGCTTCGCTATGTAACATAGTGGTGTCAGCCCAACCGGTAACGCCCTCTTTCGGGAAGACGGTGGCGATCGGTTGGCCTTCGCCTTTCAATGCGTTGGCCTGATACGGCCAGGCGCTGGAGGCCACCACGCCCTCGTTCTTGAAATCGCTCATTTGCACGCTGGTGTCATGCCAGTAGCGATGGATCAAGCCATGTTGATCGCGCAGCACTTTCAGTACCGCCTGATATTGTTGTTCGGTGAGTTGGTATGGATCGGAGATACCCAACTGCGGCTGAGTCGCTTTGACGAACAGCGCAGCATCCGCAATGTAGATAGGGCCGTCATAAGCCTGTACGCGGCCTTTATTACTCTGACCGTCCGGTAGATTCTGCTCAACAAAAACCACTTGCCAGCTATCTGGTGGTGTCGGGAAGGTTTTGGTGTTGTACATCAACAGGTTCGGACCCCATTGATATGGCGTGCCATAGACTTTGCCGCCCACGTTAAACCAGTCGCCTTTAACCACGCGCGGATCGAGCGTTTTCCAGTTGGGAATCAATGCAGTATTAATCGGCTGCACGCGTTTACCCATAATCAAACGCAGCGAGGCATCGCCGGACGCCGTGACCAGATCGTAACCTCCTTTGGTCATCAGGCTGACCATTTCATCGGAAGTCGCCGCAGTTTTCACATTGACCGCGCAACCTGTTTCTTTTTCAAATTGCGTCACCCAGTCGTATTGTTTATCGGTTTGTCCGCGTTCGATGTATCCCGGCCAGGCGATAATATCCAGTCGTCCTTCCGGTTTATCTAAATTGGTAGGCTGTTCGGCGGCGTGGGCGGTCATTAATGTCATGGTAAGCGCACACAGGCTGCTGCGGGCAAATATCTTGCTCATAAAGTCTTACTCCTGTCGTAATTAATTGTTCAGCCGCCGTGCCGTAAAAATATCTCCTTGTTTAACCATAGACGGCTGCTTGCAGGCGCACCCTCGCCCCCGAGAAAATTTAATCAGGATGTGAGCTAACGCGCATTATGCCGTTTGAGAAGCTATCTTCTGGAGTATAGACAAGGGGTTAGGAAATATAGCTTGTATTAGAAATTCATATTACCCAACCTAAGAGAAATTAAATGGGGATCTATTTCAGGTATTCTTTAATAAGGTGACCTAATTGTTTAACCGCCCGTTCTTCGCGCTCCCCCCACTGCCATGCAGTATTAAAACGGAAAAAACGTGACCAACTTTCGCCAGTAGAAAACATTTTACCCGGCGCAATGCTGATGTGATGCGCCAATGCCTGAACACTTAATTCGCCCGCATCTAACGGTTCGGGAAGCTCCAGCCAGAGAAAATAACCGCTGTCATTATGATGAATTTTGACTTCCGCAGGCAGATAACGCAGCAGTGCCTGCCAGGCGCGTTGTTTACGTTCCGCAAGCTGGCGACGTAGACGACGAAGATGGGCATCGTAACGGCGAGTAGAAAGGTAATCCACCAGTGCAAGCTGCATTGGCGAACTTGTGGAAAGCGTGCTCATCAACTGCAATCGCTGGATTTTGCGTGCATGTTTTCCGGCGGCGACCCAACCAATGCGAAAACCTGGCACCAGACATTTAGAAAATGATGAGCAAAGCAGTACACCATCGTGATGATCCCACGCTTTCGCGGGTAGCGGTTTTTCCCGACCAAAGTAAAGCTCACTGTAAACGTCATCTTCAATTAACATCACGTTGTACTGATTGAGCAACGCTACCAGCCGCGCTTTTTTCTGTGGCGTTAAGGTAAATCCGAGTGGATTCTGGCTATTAGTCATCAGCCAGCAGGCTTTTACCGGATACTCCTGTAACGCCAGTTCCAGCGCCTGAAGATCTATCCCTTCTTTAACGTCCGTCGCCACCGATAACGCTTTCAACCGTAGCCGCTCCAGCGCCTGCAACGCACCGTAGAAACAAGGATTCTCGACAATCACCCAATCGCCCGGTTCAGTGACCGCTTGCAAACTGAGGTTTAATGCCTCTAACGCCCCGGCGGTAATGACAATTTCATCAGGAGAAATAGTGATGCCTTGTAAGGCATAGCGACGAGCAATAGCCTGACGCAGTTCTGCATTCCCTGGCGGCAAGTTTTCAATCACGCTCATCGCCGTGGCGGTTTTACTCACCTGCGCCAGTGAGCGGTTCAGTTGCTGTAGCGGAAACAGGTGCGGATCGGGAAAGGCTGAAGCAAACGGTACTACCGACGGATCGCGACTGGCCTGCAACATGTCAAAAATATAGGTGTTAATATCGACCGTTTCATCACGCGTTACCGGAATAGCAGGTGCCTGCGGTGATTTCACCGTGCGCGGCGCAACGTAATAACCTGATTGCGGCCGCGCAATAATATACCCCTGACTTTCGAGCAACTGATAAGCATGACCGACAGTCATAAAGCTCATGCCAGAAAGCGCAACCTGTTCACGTAGAGAAGGCAGGCGGTCGCCGGGTTGCCAGATGCCTGACGCAATTTGCTCACGTAATAGTTCTGCGAGCTGCTGGTATTTTTTCATTAATTGGATCGTTATTATGTGCAGGTGATCCGGCAGTCTATATCAGTTGTTAAAAATGACAACTTTACGTTAACTGTAATTAAACCATTACCAGCGATAACTCTTTGCCCAGGGCTTTAGCCGCAAGCTGGACGGCGTCGATTTTTGTCGCATGATGCAAATCAAACAAGCGAGTGATCTCCTGCCTGGGTTTACCAATCCGCCTCGCCAGCTCTTGCTGGGTGATATCTGACTGTAAAAAAGCATTTAACAGCAATACCTTAGAAGCGACACTTAAAGGCACTTCAATAAAGTGATCGTTGTTATTTAATGGCGAAGGTAACGGAATTAGCTCGTTATCTTCAAAATAAAAATCAAATGCGGTGAGTAAGGCATCTTTTGCTGCTTCCATCGCTTCAGCAACAGTTTCTCCCTGCGTTAACGCTTCAGGGATATCTACAAAAGAAACCACATAACCGCCTTCCGGCGCAGGTGTAAGAGTGACGGGATAACGCATAATTTTGACTGTCTCTCGCATGTCATTAACCTTCTGATGGCGATTAATTTAAACCGAGTTGTTTCAGGATTGCTTTACGCAATGGTTCTTTGATCTCGTCACTGGGGTGACGCGGCATGACACTACGTCGCCCCTGAAACCTGAGTTTCAAATGGTGGCTGCCATTCGCCACATCGACGCCCTGAGATTCGAGCCAACGTCTGAACTCGCTTTGTTTCACATCGCCTCCCTGCCGCTGAGTATATCAACAAAGTAAACATTAATGTTTACCTCCTTTTTTAATTTGCTCGAAAATAGCACTAATTCGCCGCAATGGTGGAAAGCAGTGCCAAATCAGGAAGGCAGGTTCCAGAAATTCTTTGCGCTAATTTGCAAAACAGAATAATAACTCAAAGAAACTATCGGCATCATAGCGGCAAAGTGTAATAAACGGGTGGCGGGATGTTTACGAAAGCGTTATCAGTTGTCTTATTAACGTGTGCGCTGTTCTCAGGACAGCTCATGGCGGGACACAAAGGACATGAATTTTTGTGGGTGAAGAATGTGGATCATCAACTGCGTCATGAGGCGGACAGCGATGAATTGCGTGCTGTGGCAGAAGAGTCGGCGGAAGGTTTGCGCGAGCATTATTACTGGCAGAAATCACGCAAACCAGAAACGGGACAACGTTGAGTCGTTTGTTGCCGGATGCGGCATGAACGCCTTGTCCGGCAACAATATCATGCAGATTCAATGAGTTGTGAATACCCCTGAAAGCTTGCGTTTTATCCTTTCCGCTTCGGCAATGTTTTCAGCAGATCATCCGGGCTTACAGATGCGACAACGCTTCCCGGTAACGGCATTTTCAGAATATGATTTTTGATTTTTCCGATGACGTGCATCTCACACGGGCGGCAATCAAACTTCAGCGTTAGTACTTCATCACCGTTAACCAGTTGCATCGGCGTTGCCTTCCAGCTTTTAATATTACCTTTCGCCTGTTTCGGACACAGATTGAAAGCAAAGCGCAGGCAGTGTTTGGTGATCATCACCGGGACTTCGCCCTTCTCTTCATGCGCTTCATACGCCGCATCAATCAGTTGTACGCCATAGCGATGATAGAACTCGCGTGCTTTATGGTTGTAGACGTTAGCAAGGAAGCTCAAATGCGTTTGCGGATAAACCGGCGCAGGTTCAGCAACCGGTTTACGACTGCCGCGCTGGTAGCTGGCAAGACGTGCAGCATCCAGCATTTCGACGGCTTCACGGCGGAACTGATTTAACAGACTGTTTGGCACAAACAGCGCCCCCGGCAAATTAATTTGCACATCGCGGGCGTAATAGATGGTTTGCCCCAGTTTTGCCAGGCCATCTTTCAGGTTATTCAGCGCTTTTTCGGCGTTATTCGCTTCGTCGAACTGCCCATCCAGGGTATGAGTGATGCTCACGCCCTCTTCGCTGGTTAACGTCAGAATGAGTTGTTCTTGCCAGCCACCCAGTTCAATGTCTACCGCTACCCGACGCTCGCTGGAGGTTTTCGTCAGTGCCTGTTGCCAGTTATGGTCAAGGTTACGGTTAAGCGGATGATGTGGGCGAATTTTATGCAAATCTGCTGGCATTTCATTTGGCCAGACGCGGTAGTGATTTTCTCCGGTTTTCTCTACCGTATTGGCGCGAAAGCCAACCACTTCACGTTTAATCATTACGTTCAGGCCATCGCCATTTGCCAGTGGCTCGGTGACGGCAACATCGAGATGATCTTTCGCCACTTTCAATACTTCACCCACCGGCAGGCCGATAAATTTCGGCGAATCGAACGCGCCAATATCGCCTTTACGGGCATTCACAAAATAATCTGTGCTACCACGGTGGAAAGTCTTTTCCGTCGATGGCACAAAGAAATGTTCAGTACGACCTGATGAAGCACGAGCCAGATCGCCGCGCTCTTCAATAATGGCATCCAGCATCTGGCGATAATGGGCGGTGATATTCTTCACGTAGCTCATATCTTTGTAACGCCCTTCAATCTTGAAAGAACGCACGCCCGCATCGATCAACGCGCCCAGGTTGGCAGTCTGATCGTTATCTTTCATCGACAGCAGATGTTTTTCATAGGAAACCACCCGCCCCTGATCGTCTTTCAACGTGTATGGCAAACGGCACGCCTGGGAGCAATCACCACGGTTGGCGCTACGTCCCGTTTGTGCATGAGAAATATAGCACTGACCTGAATATGCCACACACAATGCGCCATGAATAAAGAACTCAATAGTCGCGTCCGTGGCCTGATGAATCGCACGAATCTGCTCCAGGTTAAGTTCACGCGCCAGCACAATCTGGGTAAAGCCAACGTCAGAGAGGAACTTCGCTTTCTCTACAGTACGAATATCACACTGCGTACTTGCGTGCAGTTCAATCGGCGGAATATCAAGTTCCAGAATCCCCATGTCCTGAACAATCAGCGCATCTACGCCTGTCTGGTAAAGATCGGTAATCAGTCGTTGCGCCGGTTCCAGTTCGTCGTCATGCAAAATGGTGTTAAGCGTGACGAAAATTTTTGCACCATAACGATGGGCAAATGGCACCAGTTCGGCGATATCTTTCAGACTATTACTGGCGTTATGACGGGCACCAAAACCAGGGCCGCCGATATAAACAGCATCGGCACCGTGCAAAATAGCTTCGCGGGCAATGGCAGCATCGCGTGCCGGGCTTAACAGTTCAAGACGATGAGAAGATACGGTCACTTTCTTATCCAGTAGCTGAAAAAAGGCGGTTATTTTAGCCACAAGCGCGACGTTGCGAAATAGTTTTCCTGTTCAACTACGCGGGTAATGGATAATGGAATGAAAATGCACGGTTTGCTCGCCACGGTTGCAATAGGCATGGGCAACATCTGCGGCAAAGCGTTCACCTTCTCCACTTTTAAGGCTTCGCCACTCACCACCAACGCACAGGTCAAGCTGCCCATCAATGACGACAACATGCTCGATAACACCCTTTTCGTGCGGCGTCGATTCGCTTATTGCACCGGGGGCCATCAGGATCGAGAAATGTTCAAAGCAGAGTTGCGGATCATAAGGAAATAAAGAAGTGATCACCATTGTCTGCTGTTGTGGATCATAAACGGATGGCGTAGCGGTCTGCGGCGGCGAAATAAACGTCGAAAACGGTACGTTCATCCCGGTAGCTATTTTCCATAATGTTGCGACCGTCGGGCTGGATTCATTACGTTCAATCTGCCCTAACATCGCTTTTGAAACGCCCGTCGCTTCTGCCAGTCGCGAAAGACTCCAGCCCCGCTGCTGACGAAGATGTTTAAGCGTAGTGGATAAAAAGCGAGCGAGATTTTCCATGCGACTCCTCCTGCAAAACGGGAGTTTATCACTTGTGCGTTATAACGGACAAATGCTACGGTGCCTGTACGCTATAACGCACGAGGTAACTATGCGTCTGTTTTCCATTCCTCCTCCCACGCTGCTTGCAGGGTTTCTGGCGGTCCTGATTGGCTATGCCAGCTCTGCGGCAATAATCTGGCAAGCGGCGATCGTCGCTGGAGCCACCACAGAGCAAATTTCCGGATGGATGACGGCGCTGGGACTGGCGATGGGCGTCAGTACTCTTGCCCTGACATTATGGTATCGCGTGCCTGTTCTTACCGCATGGTCAACACCCGGTGCTGCGTTGCTGGTCACCGGGTTACAGGGACTAACGCTAAACCAGGCCATCGGCGTTTTTATTGTCACGAATGCGCTAATTGTTCTCTGTGGTGTGACAGGATTATTCGCCCGTCTGATGCGTATTATTCCGCACTCGCTGGCAGCGGCAATGCTGGCCGGAATTTTGTTACGCTTTGGTTTACAGGCGTTTGCCAGCCTGGATGGTCAGTTTATGTTATGCGGTAGTATGTTGCTGGCGTGGCTGGCGACAAAGGCTTTTGCGCCGCGTTATGCGGTAATTGCGGCGATGATTGTTGGGATCGTGGTCGTTATCGCACAAGGTGACGTTGTCACAAAAGATATCGTTTTCAAACCAGTTCTCCCCGCTTATCTCGCCCCTGAATTTTCGTTTGCTCACAGTTTGAGCGTTGCACTCCCCCTTTTTCTGGTGACGATGGCATCGCAAAATGCGCCAGGGATTGCGGCGATGAAAGCCGCCGGGTATTCAGCTCCTGTTTCGCCATTGATTGTATTTACTGGATTACTGGCGCTTCTGTTTTCTCCTTTCGGCGTTTATTCCGTCGGTATTGCGGCAATCACCGCGGCTATTTGCCAAAGCCCGGAAGCGCATCCGGATAAAGATCAACGTTGGCTGGCAGCTGCCGTTGCAGGCATTTTCTATTTGCTCGCAGGTCTGTTTGGTAGTGCCATTACCGGGATGATGGCTGCCCTGCCCGTAAGTTGGATCCAGATGCTGGCTGGTCTGGCGCTGTTAAGTACCATCGGAGGCAGTTTGTATCAGGCTTTGCATAATGAGCGTGAGCGCGATGCTGCTGTGGTGGCTTTTTTGGTAACGGCAAGTGGGCTGACGCTGGTCGGTATTGGCTCGGCATTTTGGGGGTTAATTGCCGGTGGTGTCTGTTATGTAGTATTGAATTTGATCGCTGACAGAAGCCGATAATCAGAAGCGCCATCTTGCGATGGCGCGACTGGCATTACTTTTTGTTAACGTCAAACATGGTCGCGTCGGTCGCCATGTCATCAATAACTTGCTTAATATTTTCGAAAGCCATTGGTGTGCTTTCGTTATTCAGGTCCTTACCTTCGCCCTGACGAACCACTTTGATAACCGGTTTGTTGGTAGCCGCATCAATCAGCTCACCTTCAAAGTACAGGCGGGTATCCATGGTACGGTGACCCGTCGCCATTTGCGTCCCCGCTACCACTAATGCGACAGGAACAACTTCATAGAACTGTAACCCTTCGTTGCTGGTATCTACACCAGTAATAGCACCACGGAAAATCAGACTACGAGGCCCAGCGGTAGTAACCAGTGGTTTACGCTGTGAGATGGCTTCTTTCATTTCAGTATTGGTATAGCTCAAAATTCTATCCAGAACTTTTTGCCCTACCTGAGTAGAAGGTTTAGGCACCGGATAATAGGTGATTGGGTTCCAGACGATGCTGTCATATTTACTTTGATCAAAATTTGGATCAACCCAGCGTAATACCGGTTTGCCCGTTGCTGAAGTTGTTTCTTGAAGGTTGGAGTAATTGTTTAAAAAACCAGAATATTTATCTGGCTGGGTGATTTTAGAGGCACAACCTGACAGAGCCAACAAGCCGCATAAAGCCGCAACTTTCGCAATTGATGTGGTACGCATGAATAGTTTCCTGAGATGATTATATTACTTTTTAAGTTATAGCAAAAAGTACCGCTTCGTGTTGTGGCAAAAAAAGTGTTGGTGAAAATAAATTTTCCAGCCCCTTTTCTGACAATATAGTCAATGACGAAAAGGGGGCAGAGTCAATCACCAGTTGTTAAATTTCAGGCAGTTAAGCCAATAAAAAACTTCAACCACTGTGATATATTTCACATCACCTCGATAAAAAATATGTTTACCGAAAAAAACAGTTAAACATCTCACGTGGGCATTTTCATGCGCCTTGCCCTGTTAGCTTATTTTTTACGTGCCAGCATCGTGGCGAAACGTAGTTTAATACGATTGCCGTTAGCGTCGGTGCGGTGAAGTTCCCCCACGTCTTCATTGTATTTCAGCATCTCCCAGCCTTCATAATATTGACGTAACTCCCCTTCTTTAAAGGCAAAGGGGAACCCGACGGTACATGGAAAATCAGCGGTGTCCATTGCTGCCACAATCAAGTTATAACCACCGGGTTTGGTGCAACGCTGCATATTGGCAATCAGTCCAGGAATGGTTTTCGCCTCCAGGAACATCAGCACCACGGTAGAAAGAATAAAATCGTATTGTCCATCAAAGGTCAGGCTATTTAGATCAACAACCTGGGTGCGCAAATTTTCCAGTTTTTCAATGGATTTGATGCGTTCAACGTTGGCAATGCTCATGGCATTTTTATCCCATGCTTCGACATCATAACCATTGGCTGCCAGGTAAAGGCTGTTACGGCCATTACCACAGCCCAGATCCAGCGTTTTACCCGGCTTAACCACTTTCACCGCTTCCAGAACTTCAGAGTGTGTGCGGGTTAATTCATATTTATCAGTGAAGTAGTTTTCATCACGAATGATCATTCTTTGTCCTCAGCTTTCATTAAAACGGCGCGCTCGGTTCTGATTAACAATTTTCCCTGCATCAGAAGCGCGAAAGTACGGATGAGCAGTAATGCGATAATAAAATTGGTAAAAATAAATAACGGCACAGCCAGGGTATGGAAAAAGCCATTGTCGTTACCGCTTCCTAAATGCAAACCAGTGGTTGCCAGTGCAGATACGCCGAACGAGAAACTCCAGAATGAGGCATTAAACGGCTGGGAGAGATACCACGGCATCAGGCGTAACATAAAAAGAAGTTGCAGCAGACCGTAACCGAAAAGCATTTTCGCCAGCGTATCGCCCTCGCCACCGTTGACGCTCAACCAGGCACTACATGCCACCAGCGCCGGTGCAAGCTGAATACCCAACGATGTACGCAGTGCCGTGGGCAATTCTCCCGAGCTGCGCAGACGCTGAAGGATCACCGGCTCAAGACTTAACCAGGAGAAAACACCAGCCCCTAAAAATACCAGACCAGCATCGGTGTAGCCCAATGCTCCACAGGCCATTGCACTGATGAAGTTGTTGGCAACAGTAGGTAAATAAAGTCCGGGTGTCGTAGCTTCCTCAGGATGGGAACCGCGCCATAAACCGGCTGTTTGCCAGGCGGCATAAGTCAGTTGTATCACCACACCAATACCGAACAGGCCCACCGCCAGCGGACGAAACCAGGGGACAAAACCAATTGCCACCAGCATCGTTGTTGCCGGAAACAAACTCACAAAACTGCTCATCACTGGATGACGCACTTCCGCCAGCACGCTGTGAGGAAAACGTACCAGTCGGGTGATAAATGCCGTAGTCAGTAATCCCCAAATGATCATCGCCAGAATCACCAGCCCATCGCCCAACCAGTGACTGACCTGCCAAACCTGGCTGGCATAGCGCCAGGCAAATCCCATCCCTATCGTCCCCAACACAATGCCAAAGTAACCTGCCGGTAAATTGAGCACTTTATCGCTCTGCATCTTCTTACTCATTTTGTTGAATTTATAAAGTATATTTGAAATGCATTTTATGGAAATTTGCTAAACATAGCCAGAGTCACAGAATTTGCTACGGTTATAGTAGGTCACCTGCGGGAAAACGCTATGCGCAAATATCGTCTTAGTGAAGAACAACGAGCTTTTAGTTATCAGGAAGATAGCGATAAAAAGAGTGTTTTATTGCGGCAGATTATTGCCATCGCTGATTTTAATGACGTAATAGCCGGAACGCCTGGCGGCTGGATTGATAATGAAACCGTATTGGCCCAGGACGGAAATTGTTGGATCTATGACCAGAATGCCATCGCGTTTGCCGGAACGGTGATATCCGGTAATACACGCATCACCGGAAGCAGCGAGCTATGGGGCGATGTTTGCGCGAAGGATAACGTCTGGATCGATAATAGCAAAATCAGTCAGGGTGCCCTGATAAGTGACAACGTCACAATCAATGATTCATTAATATGCGGAAATTGCAGGATTTCTGGTCATGTCTGCATTGATCAGAACTCAATGGTTGTCGCTGCGCAAGGTTTAACGCCCGACCACCATCTTCTGTTGCAAATTTATGATCGCGCAAGAGTCAGCGCCTCGCGCATTGTTCATCAGGCGCAAATATATGGTGATGCCATTGTGAAATTTGCGTTCATTGAGCATCGCGCCGAAGTTTTTGATTTTGCAAGTATTGAAGGTAATGAAGAGAACAACGTCTGGCTGTGTGACTGCGCGAAAGTCTACGGACACGCACGTGTGATCGCCGGAACAGAAGAAGATGCCATTCCCACGCTTCATTACAGTTCGCAGGTAGCGGAACATGCCTCGGTGGAAGGCAATTGTGTGTTAAAACATCATGTTCTGGTGGGTGGTCATGCAGTCGTACGTGGTGGCCCGATTTTACTCGACAATCACGTCACCATACAGGGGAACAGCCGCATTACAGGTGCTGTGATGATTGAAAACCATGTGGAGTTAACCGACCACGCCGTCGTTGCAGCCTTTGATGGCGACACAGTTCATGTCCGAGGTCCAAAAGTCATTAACGGCGAGGAGCGCATTACGCGAACGCCGCTAGTAGGGTTATTGTGAATCGATAATACGCGCGTATAAGTTCACATCATCAAAGGCATCATTCAGGAACTCAGCCTGTTTAAGGCAACCTTCAAGGATAAAACCATTGCGCAAAGCTACCTGGTTGCTTTGCGGATTGTCCACCCGACATTTGATCACGAAGCGTCTGAGTTCACCAGACTGAGCGTAATGATGAATCAATGCCTGCAGCGCCTGAGAAATGATCCCCTGCCCCTGATGAGATTCGTCCAGCCAGTAACCGATTTCTGCGGCTTTGTTCTGCGGTTCAATACGGTTAAAAGACAGGACGCCAACAAGTTCATCTTCACTAAAGATCATGAACATTTTGGCATATCCACGCTGATGCAACATCATATTACCCTGCACCGTTTTTCGCGTGTCATCTTCGGTATTAACAGACTGTGGCCAGTTTAGCGAATTCTGTAACCAGCTTTTATTTTTACAGATTAAGTGATGAAGCGGCGTGATGTGATTTTCTGCAACGGAACGTAATTCAATTGAGTCACTAACTTTTATCGTCTCGGTCATGTCACCTCCTGTCAATCTGCGCGGCAATTTAAAAAGCCGCCCGCCAGGCGGCTTAAGGAATTTTACATCTCTTTGACGCTCTCCTGTTGCAGGATTTTGAGCATCTCATCTTTCAACTGGAGCTTCTGTTTTTTCATGCGGACCACTTCCGCATTGTATCCACGACCATCAGATCCTTCCATTCGGGCAATCTCATGATCAAGTTTGTTGTGCTTATCGAACAAGGACATAAAGCGAGGATTTTCGTTTTTCAGGCGGGATATTAAATCTCGGTATTCTGGAAACATACGCACTCCCTGTTAGTGGCTGACAAAGTGTACATGAAATACACATCATCAGATTACTCAGATAGTTTGGGGAAAAATGCGAGCGGGATCGAGTTTCACCAGACGGCACCTTCCGTCAGAAGGTGCCGAAAAATGACGATCAATTCATCACGCGATCGTCAACGTATTTGCGCTTATCCGGAGCTGGTGGAAAATACTGATACAGCCATGTTTCACTGATGGCATCGCCCTGACAGCGGAGATACATCCGCATATCAACCGGATCAGTAGAGTCCGAAGTCGGATACCAGTCAAATTGAATACGGTAACCATCAATCGGTTCAATGTAGAGAATTTCGATTTGCTTCGCTTCACCGCTGGAGAGCGTAATAACAGGTTCAATCCCCTTAGGCGCAGCCGCTTTCAGGTCACCACCAACAAAATCGACGGCAAAACGACGCGCCCATTTTTCTGGATAATGCTCACCCGGCGCCCAACCTTCCGGAAAACCTCCCATGCCGGTACGCGTCGCCATAACACGTGCCAATGGACATTGAACAGGGGGATGTGCGCTCCAGTACAGACGATACTGGAATGCAAACTCGTCCCCTGCTTTTACTGCTTTTTCTGGCTGCCAGAAGCAGACAATGTTATCCAGCGTTTCACCCGTTGTTGGGATTTCCATCAGACCAATGGTGCCTTTGCCCCATTTATTACGAGGCTCTACCCACAAACTTGGTCGTTTGTTGTACCAGCCCATGATGTCTTGATAATGGGAGAAATCACGATCCAGTTGCAATAAACCAAAGCCTTTCGGGTTATTGTCGGTGTAGGCATTGAACTGCAATTTCTGCGGATTATTTAGCGGACGGCAGATCCACTCACCGTTGCCCCGCCACATGGAAAGACGGTCGGAATCATGGATTTGCGGATGAATAGTATCGCACATACGACGTTCGTTAGTGCCGCAACTAAACATACTGGTCATCGGCGCAATACCCAATTGCTTGATCTCTTTACGCGCATACAGATGGTTTTCAACATCCATAATCACCTGACTCTTTTCACACTGGATGGTGAACTTGTAGGCACCGGTAATACTGGGGCTATCGAGTAAGGCATAAACGGTAAAGGTGGTTGCGCCTGGTTTTACGGTATCAAACCAGAAAGCGGTAAAGTCGGGGAACTCTTCTTTGCTGTCGGTATAAGTGTCGATCGCCAGGCCGCGGGCCGACAAACCGTATTGATACGTGTCATCAACGGCGCGGAAATAACTCGCTCCGAGGAATGATACTACATCACGCCGCGCCAGTTCGGGGGCTTTAAACACGCGAAAACCGGCAAAGCCGAGATCGCTTTGCCCTTCTAATTGTTTGGTATCAACACCCGCATCGTTGTATTTGAACAACTCCGGGCGAAAGTGAATTTCACGCGCCAGATGTGTTGCTGGATCAACAGAAAACATACGAACGCGGCGACGGAATCCCATCCCCATATGGAAGAACTGAGCGTCAAGCTGGCGGTTCTCGACGTTATGCCAGAGCGATTTTTCGGCGTCGTATTGAATACTGTTATAAGCCTGCGGCGTCATTGTCGCCAGAGTATCAGGTAACGGACGCGGGGCACCACGCCACGCTGTTTGCGCTAAGTCGTGCGCCATTGACTGTAGAATGGAGAAGTCAAAACGCTGGGTTTGCCCGTCGGCAATATCAGAATCTGCCGCGAATGCCGCCTGAGAAAAAAGAGAAGCAATGCCGCTGGTACCGCACACGGCGGCCATAGCCATTGAACCTTTAATAAATCGTCTACGATCCATACCTGAAAGTGAGTCCTTCTGGTGTTGTGAATGGTCCCGCGCTGGTCGTTTTCAGCGGCAAGAAAGTGCTTATTTATGACCGCTCACTCTAGACAATATTTATTAATAATCCAATTGTTGAACTCAGAGAATATGCATAAATCGGCAATTTTTTTATGTCGATGGGAAGAGCCTGATTCATTTGTAAAATCAGGCAAATTTTTGCAAAGCAGGATGGCCCGATTTTAAAGCAATCCACAGCGGCGTTTACTGCGTTCTTCCGCTTCCTTGTATAACTGAAATTCATCAAAAACCTGGCAGCCAAGCGCCTGCTCGAATGCCTCACGACTGGCATTACCATGACTGCGCGTCTGCGTTTCGTTACCGAGATTGGACTGGAAGATCCCTGCCGCACTCACCGGCAAAAAATCCTCATAGGTAATAGGTTGTGCGACAACCCAGCCACGTTCGATCAAAGGTTGCGGATCGTCCCCAGGATGTATCGCCTGACGATGCGCTTCACCCGATGGTGTCAGTCGATAACGGAACCATGCCAGCCCTTGCTGGCGCATCAAAAATTCGCTGTCCGGGAAAGCGCGAAAGGTTTCCTGCAAATGCAGTTGATGAGTGAGATTATCCTGTCCAGTTCCGGCATTATGCAGAAGTTCATCATACAGTCGCCGCCCTTTCGGCGTTAACGCCACTCCGCGCTGTTCTATCTCACCAAATCGCGCGGTATGCCTCCCCTGCTGTTGCCCCACAAACAGAACCGTTTCTTCCAGTGCCTTAAAGCTGGTTTGACGCAATAAAATAGGCACCTCGCGGCGCGGCGGCCCTTCGATGAGAATTTTTGGTTCGATACCGCATTCGGGCATCATCGACTGTACCCGATCAATGTCCAGCGTGCGTGGCGTCAGGTGATTGATATGACAGCCCGGAAAACAGACTACATCAGCGATCAGTCGATGCTCGTTATGCAACGCGTGATAGGTTTCTTCATCTACCGTTGCTGTCTGATGCCAACGAAATGTCTCCAGGGCTTCCCGCACAAACTCCCGCGCTTGCGCTTCGCTAAAACCGCCCTCCCGATCATATTCATCTAACAGTTGCCGACAACGTGGGGTAAAGATATCGCGCTGGCGTAAAATCTCCGCCGCCTTTTGGCGCAATGTTTTGTTTTCGATAAGCTCAAGGCGGAGCAATGAGGTAAAAACGCGGAAAGGATTACGCGCAAGCGAGGCATCATCGATGGGCCGAAATGCCGTAGAATGTACCGGCACGCCAGCCTGCGAGAGATCGTAATAACTCACCGGATACATTCCCATAATGGCGAATATCCGCCTTAATGTGGCAAGTTCCTGCGCGGTTCCCACACGTATCGCCCCATGACGTTCAACGTTAAGCCTCGCCAGTTCATCCGCATTCACCATTTTTTCATGCAGTTGGGGATTATTTTCCAGCACAGCCAGATTCACGTCAGCGACCAGTTCCAGCAACGTACCGTACTGTGGAACTTCTTGTTGATACATGGCTGACATTGCCTGCGAAAACTGTTCCCGAATCTCATCCGCTGTGATGCTGTTCGCCATAATGTCTACCCCCAGTGGTCAATTATCTCGAGTGTAGGTAACCGCATTCACTCTGGTGGGAAGAATTTACAAACTGTGATCTCGCCGCGAAATCATCAATATTATCGATTTCGATGTAACATAATTACTTTAAATGTTAATAATATTTTGCAATCAAGTTATCATAATCAAACAACATCACTTGTCAGCGGCACCGCTTCGTTTTTAACATCGCTTATGGAAAAAAATAGTCTGTTTAGTCAGCGCATCCGTTTGCGCCACCTTCATACATTCGTAGCTGTCGCACAACAAGGAACTTTGGGGCGCGCGGCTGAAACCCTTAATCTGAGTCAACCGGCACTCTCTAAGACATTGAATGAGCTGGAACAATTGACGGGGGCTCGCCTGTTCGACCGAGGACGTCAAGGCGCACAGCTCACCTTACCTGGCGAGCAATTTTTAACTCACGCAGTCAGAGTTCTTGACGCCATCAACACCGCTGGACAATCACTTAATCGTAAAGAAGGTCTTAACAATGATGTCGTCAGAGTGGGCGCGCTACCTACCGCGGCACTAGGGATATTACCTTCGGTTATAGGTCAGTTTCATCAGCAACAAAAAGAAACCACACTGCAAGTTGCCACCATGAGTAACACGATGATCCTGGCAGGATTAAAACAGGGGAAATCGATATTGGTGTTGGTCGGATGTCAGATCCTGAACTGATGACCGGACTTAATTACGAGCTGCTGTTTCTCGAATCACTTAAGTTAGTTGTTAGGCCTAATCACCCCCTGCTTCAGGAGAACGTAACGTTAAGTCGGGTACTGGAATGGCCTGTTGTCGTATCACCAGAAGGCACCGCGCCACGGCAGCATTCAGAGGCATTAGTAAAAAGCCAGGGATGTAAAATTCCTTCAGGCTGTATTGAAACGTTGTCTGCATCACTTTCACGTCAGCTTACGGTTGAATACGACTATGTGTGGTTTGTTCCTTCTGGCGCTGTGAAAGACGACCTGCGTCATGCCACGCTGGTGGCCCTGCCTGTTCCGGGGCATGGCGCAGGCGAACCTATTGGAATACTGACCCGCGTAGATGCAACACTCTCTTCCGGTTGTCAGTTGATGATTAACGCCATTCGAAAATCAATGCCGTTCTGAAAAGTAAGGGATCTTACGATCCCTTTTTTATCACACCGTTGCCAAACTCACTGAATTCCCTGTTCCTTGTTGATCCGCCTGAACTGGTTGTTTCTTCAGACGGAACACATCCACGGCTTCAGTTAACCGCGCCGCCTGTTCTTCAAGAGATACCGCCGCAGCTGAAGCCTCTTCCACCAGAGAAGCGTTCTGTTGCGTCACTCTATCCATTTCAGAAATCGCCTGGCTAACTTGTGTGATACCTCTGCTTTGTTCATCTGAGGCGGCAGCTATTTCTTGCATAATATGTGTGACGCTCGCCACGGCATCAACAATAGCGCTCATGGTTTTCCCTGCCGTTGCCACTTCATCGGCCCCCTGACCAATTAACCTGACGGACTCACTGATCAAGCCTTCAATCTCTTTCGCCGCCTGGGCACTGCGGCTTGCAAGTGTACGCACTTCGCTGGCAACAACGGCAAATCCGCGTCCTTGTTCACCGGCTCGTGCGGCCTCAACGGCGGCATTGAGCGCCAGGATATTGGTCTGGAAGGCAATACTGTTGATAACAGCCGTGATTTCAGAAATTTTCTTCGAGCTACTGGAGATATTACCCATTGTCCGCACTACACCGGAAACTGTTTGTCCGCCATCACCGGCTTTACTTGAGGCCTCTTGCGCCAGTTTGCTGGCATGATGTGCGTTATCAGAATTTTGCTTCACTGTCGCGGTGAGTTGCTCCATGCTGGCGGCGGTTTGTTCAATTGCCGCCGCTTGTTCTTCGGTGCGTGAGGAAAGGTCAGCATTACCGGCAGAAATCTCACTGGTGCCACGATAGATCTCTTCTGCCCCCTGGCGCACCGTTCCCACCGTCAGCGCCAGCGAATGCTGCATTTGCTGTAGATGGCGACTTAAGCGGCCAATTTCACTGCGGCCAGTGGATTCGTCAACCAAAGTCAGATCGCCACTGGCTATTTTTTCAATCCGTTGGGCGGCATGTTGCAGAGGACGAATGACAATCCGGCGTAACACCATAAAGGTTATCAGCGTCATAACCAGCGCAAGTATAAATGCGCCAATCATAAATATCCCTCCCAGACGAGTACGCTGATGCGCCTGTTCCGCTAGCTGGTTAGCTCTGGCGCTACGTATCTCAATGGCTTTGCTTAACTGCTGGTTATAGGCATTATCAAGCGTTCTGATCTGCTCACTTTCATGATTGATAATGGCTTCAAACATGCCATTTTTGGCATATTTCAACATGGGTTGCAGACCGGAAATATAAGCCTGGAAACGCTGATTTAATTCTCCGTCCAGCGCATCGTCAGCGGGCGTTTTCACCAGACGAGTACGGTAAACGTTATAGCCTTGTTGCGATTGCTTTATTTGCAATTCCGCTTGCGCAATATTTCGCTTCATCTCTTCCATTTCAGCGATACGACTTGCTGCCCCGGCCTGAATCATATTGATCCGGGCTGAACGCAATAAATCAGAGCTGTTTGCTAAACCCGTGCGTATCTGGATCTCGTCGCTGACGTCGCGCTGATCGCGGTCTGCCTGCCAGAGAAAATACCCCGACAGGATGAACTCAAGGCAAACAGAAACAGGATGCCGCCAAGAATGCAGGCAAATAATGGAACCAGCCTGATGTGATGTAAAAAGCCTAAGCGGTGTGAGGATGTTGTATTCATGACCGTTGTCTCTCTTCCTGGTTACTCCCGATAGAGAGTCATCGGCAATCGATGGTAATTGCTTACTGGCAAAAACCTGTTCATATCACATTTTTACAACAATTTTTGCGATGAGAGATTATTACCATCGGAATAAAGAGACTTACGAGTAGTTATACCTTGTAAGGCGTATTACGAAAAATTCTGGAAAATGCCACGCAATTTCGTGAAGTGATTATTTCGCTGGTAAGGGTAATTACATAGGATGTTTGCGGGCGCCTGAGACTTTCTGTTTTCAGGCTTACCGGGAATCAGAAAGACGAAGGCCCCGACCGATATTTCTATCAACCGAGGCCAACGAATGAACCACACAATTCGGATGTTAGCCTCTTACCCGCCATCCGGCAAGGAGAAAAGGCTATGAAGCGCAACCCCCTGGTGGTGTGTCTGCTCATTATCTGTATCACGATTCTGGCATTCACCCTCCTGACCCGACAAACGCTCTACGAACTGCGATTCCGGGACGGTGATAAGGAGGTGGCGGCTCTCATGGCCTGTCAGTCCAGGTAAGGGCCTGCGCGGGGAGCATTCCCCGCGCATCTGGTTGACGAGTTCATTTTCTCATGGCGCCCCTTATTCATGCCTCAACTGGAAGCTCGCTCGCATAGAGTCTTGCCGCGAGTGTTCTCTGATAACGATTTACCGGAAGCAGCTACGGTACGTCTGAGCATCGATCGATGTAC
>NZ_CAWORF010000016.1:0-16458 GCF_963883545.1 Escherichia sp. E4702
ATTCGGATGTTAGCCTCTTACCCGCCATCCGGCAAGGAGAAAAGGCTATGAAGCGCAACCCCTGGTGGTGTGTCTGCTCATTATCTGTATCACGATTCTGGCATTCACCCTCCTGACCCGACAAACGCTCTACGAACTGCGATTCCGGGACGGTGATAAGGAGGTGGCGGCTCTCATGGCCTGTCAGTCCAGGTAAGGGCCTGCGCGGGGAGCATTCCCCGCGCATCTGGTTGACGAGTTCATTTTCTCATGGCGCCCCTTATTCATGCCTCAACTGGAAGCTCGCTCGCATAGAGTCTTGCCGCGAGTGTTCTCTGATAACGATTTACCGGAAGCCTCCACGCAATTTCGTGAAGTGATTATTTCGCTGGTAAGGGTAATTGCATAGGATGTTTGCGGGCGCCTGAGACTTTCTGGTTTCAGGCTTACCGGGAATCAGAAAGACGAAGGCCCCGACCGATATTTCTATCAACCGAGGCCGACGAATGAACCTAGCAATTCAGATGTTAGCCTCTTACCTGCCATCCAGCAAGGAGAAAGGCTATGAAGCGCAACCCCCTGGTGGTGTGTCTGCTCATTATCTGTATCACGATTCTGGCATTCACCCTCCTGACCCGACAAACGCTCTACGAACTGCGATTCCGGGACGGTAATAAGGAGGTGGCGGCTCTCATGGCCTGTCAGTCCAGGTAAGGGCCTGCGCGGGGAGCATTCCCCGCGTATCTGGTTGACGAGTTCATTTTCTCATGGCGCCCCATTTAATTAGTGCATGTTTTTTTCGATGCGCTGATAGAACCATCATTACAGGCAAATTTGCCGCCTGCAGTACAGTGAGAGATCCCCCTTTCGCACCAGAACAGGGTTTGCGCCCGGCATCAACATAAAAAGACATCAGTAATCCCATCAGTAAAATAAAGAGCAACTTTTTCATACAACCTCCATGGCTTGCCGAATCTTATGTTCGGTATAAAAGTTATACGCTGTGCGGTCTTTATTTCACTTAGGGAGATCAAGGATTGGGGAAATTGAATTTCAATCTTAACAGTAGATATGTTGATTAAATATCAACCCGTTGAACATATAAACTCGGATTATGGTTTTATTTGTCATACAAATAAATATAATAGGCGCTTCCGATGTAGGCCCGTATTCTTCGCCTGTACCACGGGTCTGGTTTAGTACAGGCGCTTTCTTCTAATACCCTCAGGAGCGCTTACGCGGCATCATGCGCAGAAGCGTGTTGTCTTTCCAGAAATAGTGGTGCGCCAGAGCTGCAGCCGCATGAAGCCCGATAACGAAATATCCCAGATTGGCCAACGTTTCATGCCACCACTTTAATCTATCCACCAGGTCAAAATTGGCCTCTGACGCGTAAGGCATCGTCAGACCAAACGCAAACCACGGATTACCCCGGTTATACATCATCACCAAACCAATCACTGGCAATACAATAAACAGGAGATAGATCACCAAATGTCCCAAATGAGCGAGTCCCGTCATCATGGGCCTGGGTTTCGGTACAATGGGCGGCGTTGGGTATTTCAATCTGAGTAACAGTCGAAGCACCATCAGCACGAGAATTGAGATGCCACATGAAACGTGGATCATGTTGATCACCGGACGATCGCTACGCGGGAAAAAACCACGAAACTCCATTGCACAATAGGCTGCAATAACCAGCAAAAAGACCAGCCAGTGAATGCCAATTTGTAACCTTGAATATCTAATTCCCATAACATTTCCTGCTTTAACACAATTTGCCGTTAACATAACGAGCTTTTCTTAAAATTTCATTAAATATTGTTCACCCGTTTTCAGTACGTTACGTTTCATGGCAAAAATGTAGATTGCCCATCCTGTCATCCTGGTCTAAGCCTGGAAAGGACTAATTTTTACCCACAAGTTCTTGACTGGAGAAAACCATGAGCAAAGTTGGCATTAACGGTTTTGGTCGTATCGGCCGGCTGGTATTACGTCGGCTACTTGAGATTAAAAGTAACATTGACGTTGTCGCCATTAATGATCTTACATCTCCGAAAATTCTCGCCTACCTACTAAAGCACGATTCAAACTACGGTCCTTTCCCCTGGAGCGTCGATTTCACAGAGGATTCACTTATTGTTGATGGAAAAAGTATTGCGGTTTACGCCGAAAAAGACGCGAAAAATATCCCCTGGAAAGTAAAAGGGGCTGAAATTGTCATTGAATGTACCGGTTTTTATACTTCCGCAGAAAAATCCCTGGCGCATCTGGACGCTGGCGCGAAGAAGGTGTTGATTTCCGCTCCGGCAGGAGAAATGAAAACCATCGTTTATAACGTCAATGATGGAACTCTGGATGGCAACGACACCATTATTTCCGTGGCGTCATGCACCACTAACTGTCTTGCGCCTATGGCCAAAGCATTGCATGACAGTTTTGGGATAGAAGTTGGCACAATGACAACGATCCATGCCTATACCGGCACCCAGTCTCTGGTGGATGGTCCGCGTGGTAAAGATTTACGTGCATCGCGGGCGGCGGCGGAAAATATCCATCCCCCACACTACCGGTGCGGCAAAAGCCATTGGTCTGGTGATCCCGGAACTTAGCGGCAAACTTAAAGGTCATGCGCAACGCGTGCCAGTGAAAACCGGTTCAGTGACCGAGCTGGTGTCTATCCTGGGGAAAAAAGTGACTGCTGAAGAGGTGAATAACGCACTTAAAAAAGCAACGACCAATAACGAGTCATTTGGTTATACCGACGAAGAAATTGTCTCTTCCGATATCATTGGCAGCCATTTTGGTTCGGTGTTTGATGCGACCCAAACGGAAATCACCGCAGTGGGCGATTTACAACTGGTGAAGACCGTCGCCTGGTACGATAACGAGTATGGTTTTGTCACTCAACTCATTCGTACTCTGGAAAAATTCGCCAAACTCTGACCCGCGCTGGCGGAGGAAAAACCTCCGCCTCTTTCATATCTTACGACTGCAAATAGACCACCTGAGTCTGCAGATACTCATGCAAACCATGTTTGCCATCTGCGCCGCCAATACCCGACTTACGCCATCCAGCATGGAAACCTTGCATAGCTTCGAAGTTTTCTCGGTTGATGTAGGTTTCGCCAAACTTGAGTCCTTTGATGGCTTTCATCGCCACGTTAAGATTCTCGGTATATATCGATGACGTCAGGCCATAATCGCTGTCGTTGGCCATGGAGATAGCCTGTTCCAGCGTGTCAAAAGCGACTACCGGCAGCACTGGCCCAAAGGTTTCTTCGTGCATAATGGACATTTCCTGTCGGACATCCAAAAGCAACGTTGGCGGATAATAATAACCTTCCCCTTCTACAGCCTTACCACCCAACGCGATTCTCGCGCCCTCTTCTACTGCCCGCGCTACCTTTTGTTCCACCCTTTCCAGAGCCGCAGCGTTAATCAGCGGCCCCATCGCAATGTCGTTACGTTCGGCGGGGTTACCAAATTGAACCGCCTGCATTGCCTCGCCCAGTCGATTAACAAAGCGATCGTAAATACCTTTCTGCACATAGACACGTTCCGCACAGTTGCACACCTGCCCGGTATTTATCACGCGTGAATCAACAATGGCTTTGACGGCCAATTCAAGATCGGCGTCATCCATCACGATAGCAGGGGCTTTGCCCCCCAGCTCCAGACACACTTTGGTGATATTTTTCGCCGCGGTCGCCATGATTTTTTCTCCAGCAGCGACGCTGCCTGTCATGCTGACCATAGCGACTTTTGGGTTACCCGCCAACTCCTGACCAACCGTTTCACCGCGTCCTAAAACAAGGTTAAACACGCCGCGTGGTAGGCCAATTTCGTCGACGATTTTAGCAAATGCGACCGCATTGTTTGGCGTAAATTCGCTCGGTTTGATGACGATGGTATTGCCTGTGAGAAGAGCTGGCGCCATTTTGCGAGCAATCAGGAAAAACGGGAAGTTCCACGGTAGGATACCGGTCGTTACGCCCAACGCACGTTTAAACAGCAGGATGTTTTCCCCAGGACGATCACTTTGAATAATCTCGCCCTCATAGCGACGAGCCCATTCCGCCATGTAATCGATATAGTCAGCAGTAAAAGCGACTTCGACTTCGGCCAGCTGTTGAATTTTGCCACCTTCCTCGACGATCAATGAGCTAATTTCACTGGCCCGTTCGCGGATCCCCGCAGAGATTTTCCGTAACCAGTTCGCTCGTTCAATCGCGGGTAGTGCTTCCCATTCTGGCTGTGCACGCTCTGCTGCATCGATTGCTTTGCGAGCATCTTCAGCCTGACCATCAGGAATGCGGGAAATCACTGCCTCTGTTGCGGGATTAACCACATCAATCCATGCGTCGCCGCGCCAGGTGACAAACTGTCCATCGATATACATAGGATGTTGAACGGGTACAGACATGGGCTACTCCTGCGATTGATATGTTTATATTTTGTAATTCATATGTTAATTAACATCAATCACAGCAGAGAAGGCATCGTGGATGTGCAATTTTGTGAAAGGCTTCATAAAAAGAGATACGACGGGAATAAAGAGAGGAAGAAAAAGATCAGATTATTACCCGTTTGCAATCATTTGTTCACAAACGGGCAATTATTAGCGCAGTGAACGACTCTCCATTGCCTCAATAAGCACTGCGTCATGCTGTAATAACTGCCATGCCTGCGTAACTTCTGACGGAAAATCGACGTGAACGATAAAATCGCGTCCGCGCGGTCCATAGCCATCGCTGTCATCGCGCAAGCGTGGCAGCTCGCCAGTAAGTAGGGACAAATATCGCTCAACTGGCCATAGTCCTGTCAGCGGATTAGCAAACGTCACGCTGCCTGCATTATTTCCCAACTGTGGTACGAATCCCGGATAACTTAGCCAGCGAGGTGCATCAGGATTATCTCCTGTAATACGACGGAACGTCGCCATGGTTCGGCGTTGCATAGTGGGATCCTGGACGACAATCGTGGTATGGACTCGCTCTGCTAACTGATTCAATAATGCGATACTGAAACGGGCATTTTCTCCACAGTTAGTTGACTGGTCTTCAATCCAGATTTTTTCCTGCGGAATGTGCCAGAACTGATGAGCGATATCCGCCAGGATGGTCGCTTCTGCCCTGCCAGTGGTACGGATAGTGTTGTAGTGCGGATGCTGTGCAACAGCGCTATACAAAAAAGTTGTCGAGTGACCGATACCACCACTAATCAGTAAAGGAATTTGCTGATCTCTTGCAATCTTACAAGCGGCATCGATAGTGGGAATGACAGCATTGCCTGCAAGTATCACGCAATCGGCCTGATACGGAGCTTCACCGGAGAAATCATCCTGCGCCAGCCATCGACCGATAACGTTTATAGCATCAATGGTTGACGCTGAAAGCGTCGGAAACGGGTTAATATTCATGGTCCCTCCTGATCGTTCCCTTAAGAATACTGCGTGAGATAATAATGAGAAGCGGAGCACTCTGAAAGGAGGAAGCCGTATTTCCTTAACCGCCTCTCCGCAAGCCTGACATATCTTTTACGGAAAAGCTGTAGATAAACATTATTCATCTTGCAGCAGAGAATTGTATTTTTCTGAATTCCCCAATTTTTGCCCTTACCGTTTTTAGAATTAATAAAAAACCCGGCGCTAAATGCTTACCGGGTTTTAGATTTATCAGGCAAATAGCAGGGTTAACCGCTAATCTGCTCCATCGCCTGCAAAATACGCTTATCTGAAATCGGATAAGGTGTACCGAGTTGTTGGGCGAAGTAACTAACGCGCAGCTCTTCTATCATCCAGCGGACCTCTTTCACGTCTTCATCCTCACGACGTGCAGGCGGCAGTTTGTTGATCCATTGCTGCCACGCCTGCTGGACGTTTTCGACTTTCAGCATCTGTGCACGGTCGCGATGTGGATCAATCGCCAATTTTTCCAGTCGTTTTTCTATCGCCTGCAAATAACGCAGCGTGTCGCCCAGGCGTTTGAAGCCGTTACCAGTGACAAATCCGCGATACACCAGCCCGCCCATCTGCGCTTTAATGTCAGAAAGCCCCAGCGCCATGGTCATATCCACCCGACCTTTCAGGCGTTTGTTGATATTGAACACCGCAGTGAGGATTTGCTCGACCTGCTTAGCAATATCCACCACCGTGTCATTCAGTTCGGCGCGCACTTTTTCATGCAGCGCAGCAAAGCCTTCTTCCGTCCAGACCGGGCCACCATTGGCGTCGATCAGTTGATCCACACCGCAGGAGATACAGTCGTCAATCAGCTCCAGCACTTTGCCATACGGGTTAAAGTACAGCCCCAGCTTGGCTTTGTTTGGTAACTTCTCATGCAAATACTTGATCGGCGATGGAATATTCAGCAGCAGTAAACGGCGAAGACCGTTCCACATTGCCTGCTTTTGCTCCAGCGGGTTATCAAACAGTTTGATCGCCACACTGTCGCGCTCATCCACCAGCGCTGGCCACGCCTTCACTTTGTAGTTGCCGCGCTTCTGCTCGTAGCTTTCCGGCAGTTGCCCAAAGCTCCAGATATGCAGGCCGCTCTGCTCTATACCGTCATCGGCCACCGCAGACAGCGTTTCCTGCACTTTGCCTTTCAGCGCATCTTTCAGATCTTGTAGCGAGCGCCCTTCTTTTAGCTTCTTGTTTTTGTCATCCACCACGCGGAAGGTGATTTTCAGGTGATCGGGCACCTGATCCCAGTGCCAGTCTTCGCGGTCAACGGTAACGCCGGTCATCCGCCGTAACTCGCGCTCAAGACTGTCAAGCAACGGTAACTCCAGCGGTGTGACGCGGCCTAAAAACGCTTCGGCGTAGTTTGGCGCGGGTACAAAATTACGGCGTACCGGCTTTGGCAGTGATTTAATCAGAGCAATCACCAGTTCGCGGCGCAGACCGGGGATCTGCCACTCAAACCCGCTTTCCTCAACCTGGTTAAGTAACGGCAGCGGAATATGTACGGTCACACCGTCAGCATCTGCACCTGGCTCAAACTGATAGCTCAAACGCAGCTTGAGATTGCCCTGATGCCAGAAGTTTGGGTAATCCAGCTTGCTGATTTTTTCCGCACCTTCTTTGATCAACATACTCTTTTCAAAGTTGAGCAAATCAGGCGTTTCGCGGCTGACTTTTTTCCACCAACTGTCGAAATGGCGAGCTGAGATCACATCGTGGCTGATACGCTGGTCGTAAAACTCAAACAGCGTTTCGTCATCCACCAGAATATCGCGGCGACGTGATTTGTGTTCCAGCTCTTCCACTTCGGCCCGCAGTTTCAGGTTTTCGCGGAAGAAAGCGTGACGCGTCTGCCAGTCACCTTCCACCAGCGCATGGCGAATAAAGAGTTCACGACACAGCGCAGGATCAATCTGGCTGTAGTTAACCTTACGTGCGGCGACAATCGGCAAGCCATAAACGGTGACTTTTTCCGTTGCCATCACCGCGCCCTGCGCCCGTTCCCAGTGCGGTTCACTGTAGGTGCGTTTAATCAAATGCTGAGCGACGGGTTCCACCCATTCCGGATCGATGCGTGCCGCAATGCGCCCCCACAGGCGGCTGGTTTCTACCAGTTCCGCCACCATCACCCATTTCGGCGGCTTTTTGAATAAACCGGAACCGGGGAAGATGGAGAAACGCGCGTTACGTGCGCCGGTATATTCTTGTTTATCGGCATCTTTCATGCCGATATGGGAAAGCAAACCAGTCAGCAACGCAATGTGAATTTCGCGATACTCCGCCGGTTCGCTGTTAACCGGAATGCCAAGTTCTTTCACTACCTGGCGCAGCTGGGTGTAGATATCCTGCCATTCGCGCACGCGCAGATAGTTGAGATAATCGGTACGACACAGGCGACGGAAGGCGTTTGAAGAAAGTGCCTTTTGCTGCTCGCCAAGATAATTCCACAGATTTACAAACGCGAGGAAGTCGGATTCTTTGTCGTGGAAGCGACGATGTTTTTCGTCCGATGCCTGCTGTTTATCCATCGGACGCTCGCGCGGATCCTGAATGGAGAGTGCGGACGTGATAATCATCGCCTCACGCACGCAGCCATGTTTTTGCGCTTCCAGCACCATACGCGCCAGACGTGGGTCGACAGGCAACTGCGAGAGCTGGCGACCGAGCGGCGTCAGTTTATAGGCGCTGGCCTGTTCATCCGTGGTGATCGCGCCCAGTTCTTCAAGCAGACGCACGCCATCCTGAATATTGCGTTTATCCGGCGCTTCGACAAACGGGAACGCGGCGATATCGCCCAACCCCAGCGCGGTCATCTGCAAAATAACCGAGGCCAGGTTGGTACGCAGAATCTCCGGATCAGTAAACTCCGGGCGCGAGAGGAAATCGTCTTCAGAATAGAGACGAATACAGATCCCTTCGGACACACGACCACAGCGACCTTTACGCTGATTGGCAGACGCCTGCGAAATGGGCTCAATCGGCAAACGCTGCACTTTGGTGCGGTAGCTGTAGCGGCTGATACGCGCCGTACCTGGGTCGATAACGTATTTAATACCCGGTACGGTCAGCGAGGTTTCCGCGACGTTGGTCGCCAGCACAATGCGCCGCCCGCTGTGCGACTGGAACACCCTATTTTGTTCGCTGTTCGAAAGCCGCGCATAAAGCGGCAAGATTTCGGTATGGCGTAAGTTCAGCTTGTTCAGCGCATCGGCGGTATCACGAATTTCCCGCTCACCGCTCATAAAGATCAGAATGTCGCCAGGGCTTTCCTGGCTCAGTTCGTCTACGGCGTCAAAAATCGCCTGCAACTGATCGCGCTCGGTGTCATCGGCTTCTTCAACAATCGGGCGATAGCGCACTTCCACCGGATAGGTCCGACCGGAGACTTCAATAATCGGCGCATTATTAAAGTGGCGCGAAAAGCGTTCCGGGTCGATAGTCGCGGAAGTGATAATGATTTTTAGGTCAGGACGCCGCGGCAGCAACTCTTTCAAATAGCCGAGCAGAAAATCGATATTCAGGCTGCGTTCGTGCGCTTCGTCAATAATGATGGTGTCGTACTGCATCAGCAGGCGGTCTTGCTGGATCTCCGCCAGCAGGATACCGTCGGTCATCAGCTTGACCATCGTGTTATCACTTACGTGATCGCTGAAACGCACTTTGTAACCGATGCAACCGCCCGGCTCCGTTTTCAGCTCTTCCGCAATACGGTTCGCAACCGTTCTTGCCGCCAGGCGACGCGGCTGGGTATGGCCGATCAGCCCTTTAATCCCGCGCCCCAGCTCCATACAGATTTTCGGTAACTGAGTCGTTTTACCAGAACCCGTTTCCCCGGCGACGATCACCACCTGGTGATCACGAATCGCTTCGAGAATGTCCTGTTTTTTCTGACTAACCGGTAAATTGTCAGGATAAGTAATTTCCGGTCGTGCCGCTTCACGCAGCAGGACTTTCCCTGCCGCCTGGTCAATCTCTTTCGCCATCTCCTGGAAAATGGCCTGTTGTGCATCAGGATTTTTAACCTTCTTCACGCCGTGCAGACGGCGAGAAAAACGCAGTCTGTCACGCAGCATCAGCGAATCCAGCCGCTGCTGCAAGGCCGTAAAGGTCAATTTTTGTTGTTCTGTCATAACGTTAGTGGGCAGTAGTCTGCCTGATTAATTTTCTTTTAAATGATAGATATAGAGTACCACATCGCGGCTTTCTATGCGTTGTTCAATAAATTCGAACATAGGCTTCGATTTATTGCGCTATCTCTGTGGCAGGATTGTGAATAAAGTGTCAACAAGCAACGGGGCATCGCCCATTCAAATATCTATAAGGAAACACCATGAGCAAGGTATTAGTTCTTAAATCCAGCATCCTGGCAGGGTACTCTCAGTCTAATCAGTTGTCCGATTATTTTGTTGAACAATGGCGCGAAAAGCACTCCGCTGATGAAATCACCGTTCGCGACCTGGCTGCAAATCCGATTCCGGTACTGGATGGCGAACTGGTTGGCGCTCTGCGTCCGAGCGATGCGCCGCTGACTCCGCGTCAGCAGGAAGCTCTGGCGCTTTCCGATGAGCTGATTGCCGAGCTGAAAGCCCACGACGTTATCGTTATTGCGGCACCGATGTATAACTTCAACATCTCGACTCAGTTGAAAAACTATTTTGACCTGGTTGCACGCGCAGGCGTTACTTTCCGCTATACCGAGAACGGTCCGGAAGGTCTGGTAACGGGTAAAAAAGCCATCGTTATTACCAGCCGCGGTGGGATCCACAAAGATGGACCAACGGACCTGGTGACGCCGTATCTGTCCACGTTCCTCGGCTTTATCGGCATTACCGATGTGAAATTCGTCTTCGCCGAAGGGATCGCATACGGTCCGGAAATGGCAGCGAAAGCGCAGTCTGACGCGAAAGCAGCCATCGACAGTATTGTTGCTGCATAACCGGACACGATCTTGATGTGGACTGTAGATATTCAGTCCACATCGCATTCCGCTTACCTGTTTTCCCATAACTTCAGCATCGCTTTGTGCTCTTCCTTAAGCACAATCTGCGAGCGCCTGGCTCGTTATTCTCGCGAAATACCATCCAACGTAGACAACACTTCCTCAGAAAGATGCAATTTTTCAGCAGCCATATTCTCCCGTAAATGCGCTACAGAAGACGTCCCTGGGATCAGCAAAATATTCGGTGAACGCTGTAACAGCCACGCCAGCGCCACCTGCATTGGTGTCGCATTAAGGCTTGTAGCAACATCGGAAAGAGTGGAGGATTGCAGCGGCGTAAAGCCCCCGAGCGGGAAGAACGGCACGTAGGCAATGCCGTCACGAGCCAAAGCATCAATCATTGCGTCATCAGCACGGTGCGCGATGTTGTATTCGTTTTGCACACAGACGATTTCGGTAATCTTACGTGCCTCTGCAACCTGCGTCGGTGTAACGTTACTCAGGCCAATATGTTTTACCAGCCCTTGTTGTTGCAGCTCCGTCAGCACGGTCAGGCTGGCTTCAATCGATCCTTCCGCTGGGCCGTGACCATCGCCAAACATTACGCGCAGATTTACTACATCCAGTACGTCCAGGCCGAGATTACGTAGATTATCGTGCACCGCTTTTTGCAGCTCCGCCGGAGAAAATGCGGGCAACCAGGAAGCATCCTCACCACGCCGCGCACCAATTTTAGTGACAATTGTCAGGTCGTCAGAATAAGGATAAAGCGCTTCGCGGATAATCTGATTGGTGACGTGCGGGCCATAAAAGTCGCTGGTATCAATGTGATTGACGCCCAATGCCAGCGCCTCGCGTAGCACGGTTATAGCGACGTGGCGATCTCTTGGGGGGCCAAAAACCCCAGGACCTGCCAGTTGCATCGCGCCATAACCAAGACGGTTAACGGATTTAGTTCCGAGAGTAAATGTGTTGCTGCTCATCGCACCCTGCCCTGTAATAAAACGGATTAAGAAAAATCAGTATAGAAATGAAAAGAGATAAATAATGCGAGGGCGTAAACAAGATTACTGGATGAGTTGCTCTGTTGTCCTGAAAGACACCAAAACAAAACGCGTCAAGCGCCGCATCCGGCAATAAAAAAACCGCAACCTGTATCAGCGTTGCGGTTTATGTATCACATGCTAAAAATTAGAACGTTTTCTTAAAGTTCAGCATCACACCTTTGTCGCTGATGCCGTCCTCTTTCCAGTTGTACGCATCCAGATTCAGCGAACTTTCTTTGCTGCTGTACTTCACGCCGACGCTTGCCAGGCTGTTGATGCCGCCGCCCTTCTGACCGTCATCGACGTTAAAGTGCTGACTGCCAGCGCCTGCCAGGCTTGCCGTACGCTGGCTCTTCGCGTAGCTCAGGTTCGGCCCGCCTTCCAGCGTGGCGTTCGCACTCCAGCCGTCTTTACCTGCGTAGTCCAGTTTCAGCCCGACGATACTGTCTACCGCCGTTTCGCTGCCGCTGTTCATGCTCAGGTTAAAGTCTCCGGCATTGCGTTCCTGATAGCCACCTTCCAGTGTGTGACGCAGTTTTACACCCGCATATGGCGTGATCTTCAGCCCTTCGCTCGGTTCGAAAGTCTTCGCCCCTTCGCTGCGGAACTCCAGGTACTGCTGCTTCACGTCGGTATCAGCCGTTTTGTTCGTGCTGCTAAATGCAATCGAACGACTGCTGTCAAGGTTGTGAACGTCATAACGCAATGCGTTATTCCAGTTCATGCCATTGTCGAAGGACATCTGATGTTTCAGGCCAAAGAACTGGCTGTAGCCACCGGTTACGCCATTATCACCCGCTTTCTGAGCACCGTCGCCATCGAGGCGAGCTATACCGTACTCCAGACTCATCGTCTGGCTTTCACTCAGGTCAATGGTTTTACGCAATGCCAGCATGTCATACTCAGTATTATTACCTAACTCGGCACGCGGATCGCCTTTCGCGACAACGTTGAACGCCAGACCGTTACCCACTTTCGGCGCGGCATCCGCCAGCATACTAAAGCGGTTGCTTAACACGCGCGCTTCCCGGAATACCGTGGTCGCCTGGCTGCCACTAATTTGCTTAAGTGCGCTGTTCAGTTCGGCAATCGTGCCGACGTTCAGGCTGGTAAACAGTTCGTTGTTGGTGTAACCCGCATCCAGTGCCTTCGCGACACCATTCACCGAAGAATCAGTTGCTACCTCGGTGTAGGCGTTTTTACTCATGGTGACGTCAACGTTGCCGTTGGCATCGGTGCTGCCCTTAGAGTTCCAGACAACTGTGGAGGAAGTGATATTCTCCACGCCGCTGATATTTTCACCTTTGAAAACATCATCAATCACTACGCTGGTATCAGCAGTACCGGCACTGAATCCAGTATTAACCGTGACGTTGTCACTTATGACCAAATTATTGGCTTTCAGCGTGCCGGAACTTCCGTCACTGTTAGTACCAATGGTGTAATTGGTGAGTTTTTGCTGGGTAACTGACTCAACAGGCGCAGCAGGTACGTTGCCCTGTCCTGGTGTCGCAGAAGCATTCGGTACAGTGATATCAACAGTACCATCATGATCATTTCTCGTCCCTGTTGTATTTGGTGCATAAATATCGCAATCAATATTACACAGCAGGTTGATAATCCCATTATTCACAATCGCTTTAGTCGAGCCACCAAACGCCCATGAATTATCTGCGTAAACATTAATAACGCCGTCTTTAGTATTATTAATCGTCGTTGCAGAACCATTTCCTTTGATACCAATCAGCCCCTCACCATTAGTTCCATCAGCCTGACCCTGCTCGGTGCCGACATTAATCGTACCACTGTTCACCAACTGGACAGTATAACTGGTCGTTCCACCGCTAATAGCAACTGCCCCATCACCCTGAATATTGATTACCCCGGCATTTGCGAAATTATACCCACGGCCTAAATCAATCAACGGAGCATCTGGATTAATACCATTAATAACACCTGTTTCCGTATTCCAGATCCATTTACCGTTACTGTTTGATCCTGTACTTGCTGTTTTAATAGCACTGTAACCGTTAGTGGCGGTAATCGTGCCACGGTTAACCTGCGCAAGCGAATCACCAGTACGCGTTACATTAACAATGGCATTTTCACCACCTGCAATAGCATTGCCGCTATTGCTGAGCGTTGAACCCGCTTCGTTATACAGTACGAAACTGCCGTTCATTAATGATTTACCATCAGCAGTAACTGTCATTTCACCAGTGTTGACAACGTTTTGTCTGTAACTGGTTCCCTCAATAACACCGCTGAATTTCCCTTCGTTGTAGAAATTAACTCCACCATTCAGGGTCAGTAGATCAGTTGTCATGCTTGCTGTCGCACGATTGTAAATACTGGCGTTGGCATTAATGGTATCAGAATCCAGTACTCCACTGTTTTCCAGTCCTTGCACAATATTCAAATTACCATTAATTGTCAGACTGGCATTATCTTCATTGTAAAGCCATTTCGTTGCATTTAAATTGCTGTTAATAGTTTCATTGCCGTAATTGGCTAATGATTTTGCAGTCACAAACTCATTTATAGCTGATGTAGTAGTAATTGACTCACCGCTTTTACTCAATTTTGTCAATAATTCTCCACTTTCTGTTGCTGCTCCCATATGAGAATCAGCATCATCCATTGGTGAACCAAACAAATTAATGGAGCCGTAATTCAGAATTGTTCCTGTACCATCATTATAAAATGCCTGACCATGATCCACATTAATGTTAATTATGCCCGTTTTATCATTGATAGCCGTGCCTTCATGATATACAGCCATACCTACCAGTGTGTTCGCCCCCAGGCTATCATCATAATTTTCATTTTTCTCTAGATTGATAATACCCTGATTGATAACTGTATTATCAGTACCATAGGCCGCCATTCCGGCACCGGCGTTATAGACAGTAATAATGCCACCCAACAGGTTTGTCGATGTGGCATTGATTTTCGCACCGCTCGTCGTATCTGTACCAACCGCCATACCCACACCAAAATCTCTGGCATTGGTTGACATTATATTACCATCCAGTGTAGTCGTGTCATTTACATCAACCCATAACGTGTCTAATTTTATCTGCCCCGCATTATCGGCGGTGGAGTTATTAATAGCCAACATGCCTATAACACCACGCCCATACAAATCAATAATTCCATCAATACTGTTGACAACAGAACCATTAACAAATGATTCCATTCCTGTAATACTGGATATTTTATTGTAGAAAATATTAGGCACAGTGCCGCCAAGTGTGGAATATATATTCATCACACTTTGTTGCTGCATTACTTTCCCGGTAATTACACCATTATTACTAGCCTCACCGTTTCTCGTTACAAAGAAACCAGCCCCGCCAGTCTCTACTGAGCCATAATAATATTGCGAAAGCGTAATACTGCCATTATTAATACTTGTTGAACCCACATCAGAAACCGTAGCAAAGCCTATATTCCATAGATCAATATCGCCATTATTGACAGCTTTGGCACCTGATTTAACATCAACAATTCGTGATTCAGCCATGTTATAATGGTTATAGGAATGAATATCCCCCATACTTATCGAGGCATCTGCATCGACTTCCAACACCGCATTATTGCTTAACTGGATAATATTTTCATAACCTAATGGAAAATCACCACTAATTGTTGAATCGCCTTTCAAATACACCGATGACTTACCATCAACACTAATAACTGGTATATTCCCAGAGCCTTTACGTTCTGATGCAATAACAGAACCATCCGCTAATTGATTGACTTCACCCACAAGGTGAATGCCGTTATTCAAATTAATAACGTTATCATCACCAGAGACAACCAGGCCAGAGATATTTTCCTGACTGCCATCATATTTTGAGTAGCCACGAGTAGTCATTTCGCTGTCTACGACAACCGTTAACTTTCCGTCCAGATTTGCCTTGTTATTATTGCCTTTAATATTGATACCAGTGGAGTCATCGTAAAAACTTTCAGCACCATTATCAGCCAACTGATTTTTATCGACACGAACATTGCCGGTAATATCAATATTATTGTTATCACCGATAACATTGACCCCAGAGGCTGACTGCCCGGTAACATTCAGATCAGCTGTAGCCAGCGTTAATTGGTTACTGTCACCATTGAGCACAAGCCCCGTGGAGAAATCACCAATCTGCATATCGCCAGCCAGTGAGACGTCTCCATCATTGGTTGTAATATTAAACCCTGTAGCAAAGTTTGTTACGTCAACATCCCCAGTCTGAACAAAAGTCGCTTTGTCGCCGTCAATCTGTATACCAACAGATTTTTCATCTGTGACAGTAATGTTACCCTTGTTGTTCACCGTCGCACTGTCGCCAGTGATATCAATCCCGTGTGCGCCGCCGCTGACGTCCAGATCGCCGTCCTGGATAACGGTGCCGTTATTGCCGTTGATTTCCGTACCGGTGGAATCCTTGCCATCAACGGTGGTTTTACCGTTGTTGTTGGCGGTGGCGTCGTCACCGTTAATCTGCGTGCCGGTGCCGCCGTTGCTGATGGTGCTGTCGCCTTCATTATTAACAACCGCCTTGTCGCCGTCGATCTGAATACCGATGGATTCCGGATCGGTCACGGTCATGGTGCCGTTGTTATCCACCGTCGCGCTGTCGCCGGTGATATCAATCCCGTGTGCGCCGCCGCTGACGTCCAGATCGCCGTCCTGGATAACGGTTCCGTTATTGCCGTTGATTTCCGTGCCAGTGGCATCTTTACCGTCAACGGTGGTTTTACCGTTGTTGTTGGCGGTGGCGTCGTCACCGTTAATCTGCGTGCCGGTGCCGCCGTTGCTGATGGCGCTCTCGCCTTCGTTATTAACAACCGCATGGTCGCCGTCGATCTGAATACCAATGGATTCCGGATCGGTCACGGTCATGGTGCCGTTGTTGTCCACCGTCGCACTGTCGCCGGTGATATCAATCCCGTGACCGCCGCCACTGACGTCCAGATCGCCGTCCTGGATAACTTTCCCGTTATTGCCGTTGATTTCCGTACCGGTGGAA